>JBEVMD010000082.1:0-4774 GCA_040508835.1 Duganella sp.
TCAAAACTGAATGTGGTCTCTCATCTTTACCCATGGGTTTGGAGTTTGCTTAGCATCAAAAATGGCGAGAACAAAACAGTAAAAAAAAGTACAAAGTTGCCAATCACCAACATGGCAATAAAAAAGTTATAACATGGGTGGAGGCCGTGAAAAACGTCGCAGAAGAGGAGAAAAGCGCGTGAAGTCGCGCCAGAAGCGCGCTAACGGCAGTTTGATGACTTTCAAAAAAGCACAGTATTGACGACTTGTTTCAAGGACATGCAGGCTGACGCACCGCAAGTTGTCTATACAAATTCAGGATTGCTGCGGCGCGCAAGGCGGTATCATACGCCCCATCCCGGCGCCCGTTCCAGTGTTTTTTGGGCCAGCCGGCATGTACCTTGTTTCATCCGCGCTGCACGCCCACGCGCGCGACCGCCGTCGCCCAGCCAGCCAGCAGCGCCTGCCGCTGGTCGGCGCCCATGGCCGGATCGAAGCGCCGTTCGCAGGTCCACTGCGCGGCCACTTCTTCCCGGGTTTCCCAGAATCCCGTCGCCAGTCCGGCCAGGTACGCCGCGCCCAGCGCCGTGGTTTCCGTCACCTGGGGCCGCACCACGGGCACGCCCAGCAGGTCGGCCTGGAACTGCATCAGGAGGTCGTTGCGGGCGGCGCCGCCGTCGGCACGCACTTCCGTCACCGTGAAGTCGCTGTGGGTGGCGGCCACGTCGCGCTGCATGGCCAGCAGCAGCTCGGCGCTCTGGTAGGCGATCGCTTCCAGCGCGGCGCGGGCGATGTGGCCGCGGTTGCTGCCCCGGCTCAGGCCCACCAGCGCGCCGCGCGCATAGGGATCCCAGTGCGGCGCACCGAGGCCCACGAACGCCGGCACCAGGAACACGCCGTCGCTGTCGGGCACGCTGGCGGCCAGCGCCTCCACGTCGCGCGATTGCTGAATCAGGCCGAGACCGTCGCGCAACCACTGCACGGTGGCGCCGCCCATGAAGACGCTGCCTTCCATCAGGTAGTCGGTGTCGCCGTCGAGGCGCCAGCCCACGGTGGTCAACAGGCGGTTGCGCGAGCCCACCGGGTGGCGTCCCAGCTGCATCAGCATGAAGCAGCCGGTGCCGTAGGTGTTCTTGACCATGCCCGGCTGCAGGCAGGCCTGGCCGAACGTGGCAGCCTGCTGGTCGCCGGCGATGCCGGCCACGGGGATGGCCGCGCCGAACAGCTCGGGGCGGGTCGTGCCCACGTCCTCGCTCGACGCCACCACCTGCGGCAGCAGGTCTTCGGGAATGCCGAACAGGGCCAGCATGTCGCTGTCCCAGCGCATCAGGTGTATGTTGAACAGCATGGTGCGCGAGGCATTGCCGACATCGGTGACGTGGCGCCCCGTCAGCTGGAACACGAGCCAGCTGTCGATGGTGCCGAACGCCAGCTCGCCCCGTTCGGCCCGCGCACGGGCGCCCGGCACGTGGTCGAGCAGCCATTTGAGCTTGGTGGCGGAAAAATAGGCATCGAGCTCGAGCCCGGTGATGGCGGCGATTTGCGGCGCCTTGCCGGCCGCGCGCAGGGTGTCGCAGGTGTCGGCCGTGCGGCGGTCCTGCCAGACGATGGCCGGCGCGATGGGTTCGCCCGTCCGGCGGTCCCACACCATGGTGGTTTCGCGCTGGTTGGCAATGCCGATGGCCAGCACCTGCTGCGGCGCGATGTGGTTGTCGCGCAGGACCTGGCGGGCGACGGCCAGCTGGCTGTTCCAGATATCGAACGGGTCGTGCTCGACCCAGCCGGGATGGGGGAAATGCTGGGGATATTCGGCGGCCGCGCTGCCGCAGATGCGGCCGCGATGGTCGAACAGGATGGCGCGCGAGCTGGTGGTGCCCTGATCGAGGGCCAGGATATAAGTCTTCATCGGCGATTCCCGCTGGGCGCGGCAATCGCTCGATGTCGCGGCAGCCGCGTTGTAATTAGTTGAAGCAAGCCGATAGGCCGGATTTTGTTACGGCGCGGCAGAACCGCGCTATGACAGCCATTCCTCTAGGCGCTGGATTACTCCAGCGCTCAAGCTTCCTACCCGCACGCTCCGCGAGCAGCATCATCGCGTGCCTATTTGGAATTGCACCAGGTGGAGGTTACCGCGTTTCACCGTAACTTAATACGCTCGTCTCTGTGGCCCTGTTCCTCGCCTTATACCTCGCCGGCTTGCGCCAGCAAAGGCTTTCAGCGGACGGCCATTAACCGTCACCCCGCTCTATGGAGTCCGGACCTTCCTCCCGCCAGGCATTACGCGCTGGCCAGCGGCTGTCTGGCTTGCTTCAGGCGGTATTGTACCAGCCCGTCCCGCCAAAACTGAAATTTGGTGTCGCCATTGTTAAAGCCGGCGCCGGGGCCGCGCCGTAGAATGGCGGATCACCACCTTCCAAGGCCTTCCCCATGACGCACCCTTCCCGCACCGGCGGCCAGATCCTGGTCGACGCCCTCAAGATCCACGGCGTGGACACCGCCTTCGGCGTGCCCGGCGAAAGCTATCTCGACGTGCTCGACGCGCTGCACGACTCCGGCATCCGCTTCATCATCAACCGCCAGGAAGGCGGCGCCGCGTTCATGGCCGACGCCTACGGCAAGATGACGGGCCAGCCCGGCATCTGCTTCGTCACGCGCGGGCCGGGCGCCACCAATGCGGCCATCGGCGTGCACACGGCCTACCAGGATTCCACGCCGATGATTTTATTCATCGGCCAGGTGGGCAGCGATTTTCTCGACCGCGAAGCGTTCCAGGAAATCGACTACCGCCGCATGTACGGGCAGATGGCCAAGTGGGTGGCGCAGATTGACCGCGCCGACCGCATCCCGGAATACCTGGCGCGCGCGTTCCAGGTCGCCACCAGCGGCCGGCCCGGCCCGGTGGTGCTGGCCCTGCCCGAGGACATGCTCACCGACCTGGCGGCCGTGGCCGACACGGGCCGCTACCAGCCGGTGCAGGCGTCGCCCTCCGCGCCCCAGATGGCCACCGTGCGCGCCATGCTCGAGCAGGCACAGCGCCCGCTGATCCTGCTGGGCGGCGGCGGCTGGAACGCGCAAGCCTGCGCCGACCTGCAGCGCTTTGCGGAAAACAACGGCCTGCCGGTGGCGTGCGCGTTCCGCTTCCAGGACTTGCTCGACAACCGCCATCCCCACTACGTGGGCGACGTGGGCATCGGCATCAACCCGAAGCTGGCGGCGCGCGTGCGCGCGGCCGACGTGATCCTGGCCATCGGCCCGCGCCTGGGCGAGATGACCACGGGCGGCTACGACTTGCTGACGGCGCCGCTGCCGCAGCAGCGCCTGATCCACGTCCACGCGCACGCCGAGGAACTGGGCAGCGTGTACCAGGCCGAGCTGATGATCGCCAGCGGCATGCCGCAGTTTGCCGCCATGCTGGCGCAGCTGGCGCCTTTGCAGAGCGCGCATGCGGGCGCGTGGCGCGACAGCGTGACCACGGCGCGGGCCGAACTGGCCGCCTGGCAGCAGCAGCCGCCCATCTTCCAGGACGGCCAGGCGCCGCTCGACCTGTGGCAGGTGGTGCAGGACCTCGACCGTATTGCCCCGCACGACGTCATCATCACCAACGGCGCCGGCAACTACGCCACCTGGGCGCACCGCTTCCACCGCTACGGCGCCATGCGCACCCAGCTCGCGCCCACCAGCGGCGCCATGGGCTACAGCGTGCCGGCCGGCGTGGCCGCGAAAATCATTGACCCGCAGCGCACCGTGATCACGTTTGCCGGCGACGGCGAATACATGATGAACGGCCAGGAGCTGGCCACGGCGGTGCAGTACCGCGCGGGCGTGGTGGTGATCGTGTTTAACAACGGCATGTTCGGCACCATCCGCATGCACCAGGAGCGCGACTACCCGGGCCGCGTGTCGGGCACCGAGCTGCACAATCCGGATTTCGCGGCGCTGGCCGCGGCCTATGGCGGGCAGGGGGAAGTGGTGACCGAGACGGCCCAGTTCGCACCGGCGCTGGAGCGCGCGCTGGCGTGGGCCAACGACCAGCAGCTGCCGGCACTGATCGAGCTGCGCTACGACGGCAACCTGATCACGCCGGGGGCAACGCTGGCCACCATCCGCGCCAACGCGCTGGCGGCGCGCTGACCGGCACTGCGTGGCGGGTCATGCCGGCGTTATACCCCATGCATACCGGGTCGTACCCCGCACGGGGTAGGACCCCAAGAGGCCAGGACGGACGTCTTGCTGAAAGGATAGCGAGGCGGAGCGCAAACTACGCGTTGCCGTCCTGGGCCGGCGCATCCTTCTTCTCTTTTTGCTCCGGGCACGCGCGGCACACGCCCGCCTTGCGCCCGAAATCGGTCACCAGCGGCAAGCGCATCGGCAACGTGGCATCGCCGCAGTAGCCGCCGTCCAGCACCAGGGTCTTGCCGTTGTCGGCGATCTTGCCGCTGATGGTGCGCTCGTCCTCGTTGGGGGGCTGCACCGTAAAGTACATCTGGCGGCCGCGCGGATCGATGTTGACGTCGCTGGCCACCACGGGCCAGCTGATGCCGCCGGCCGTGTATTCGTACAGCACCGTGTCGACTTCATTAAAGCGCTGCAAGGTGATGCGCTGGCCGCCGAATTCTCCGCTGTCGGCATTGATGCACAGGTCGGAAAACACCAGCATGCCGTAGCGCGGCACGCCGCGCTCGTCGGCGGGCTTGCGCGCACCCGACACCTTGGGCGCCGCCAGCACCGCGCACGAGGCCAGCAGCAATGCGCCGGCCAGCAGCGCGCGTTGTGGGTTCTTCATTCGTTAATCGCT
>JBEVMD010000085.1:0-2776 GCA_040508835.1 Duganella sp.
GGCTCCAACCAGGCGTTCCGTGATTTCCTGGGCCAATGGAATTTCGCCGGCGACCGCGCCTTCGAAGTGGTGGATGGGTTTTCCGGCGGCGAGCGCGCGCGTCTGGCGCTGGCGCTGATCGCCTGGCAGCAGCCGAACGTACTGCTGCTGGACGAACCGACCAACCATCTGGACCTGGAGATGCGCGAGGCACTGGCCGAGGCGCTGAGCGACTTCGAAGGCGCCATCGTGATGGTCTCGCATGACCGCCATCTGATCGGCCTGGTCTGCGACAGTTTCTGGCGCGTGGCCGATGGCGTGGTCGAGCCGTTCGCTGGCGATCTGGACGAATACGCCGCCTGGCTGCGCAGCCGCCCGGCCGCCCAGGGCACCAAGCAGAAGATGGCCGAAGTGGCGCCGACCCCGCCGCCGCCGACCAAGCCGCTGCCGCCGAAGAAAGCCGTCAACCCGCACAAGCTGGCCAGCGCGGAAAAGCGCGTCGGCGAACTGGAAGCGGCGCTGGCAGCACTGGACCGCGAACTGGCCAACCCCGGCAACTATGCCGACAACGACAAGATGGCGGTGCTGGGCCGCGACCGCGAGGCGACGGCGCAGCAGTTGGCCGCCGCCGAGGCGGCGTGGATGGAGCTGCTGGACGGGGCGGACTGACAGCGCGCATCCGGCTGGCGCCGTAGCGGCGCACCCAGCCGGAAGAACGTCACTGCGCCGGTATCGCGCCGCGCTTGCCTCATCAAGGCGCGCGTGCGTGGCACCGCCCGATGTGGCAGGACCATCGCGGGCTACGCGGTACCGGCGTTGCCGACCCTGCGACGGCCACGTCGTGTGATCAGCCTGCCCGCAGTCGTGCCAGTAACGACGTGCTGGCATACCCGTCCTGCGGCAACTGCTGGCTGCGCTGGAAGGCACGGATTCCCTGGCGAGTTCGCGCCCCCAGCGCACCGTCGACGCCGCCCACGTCGAATCCCTTGTCGGTCAGCCGTTGCTGCAGCTCGGTGATATCTGCCACGCTACTAAGCGGCGGATCGTCTTTTGGCCAGGGCTGCTCGACCCCGGCTCCACCCGCATAGCCATCGGCCAGCAGACCGACCGCCAGCGCATAGGCGGTGGAATTGTTGTAGCGCAAAATGCTGCGGAAATTGTCGAACACCAGGAACGCCGGGCCGCGATACCCGGTGGGCAAAAGCACCGATGCCTGTTCCTGGGCCAGTGCGGGCGCAATCGGCTTGTTGCCACACACCATACCCTGGCGCTGCCATTCGGCAACGGTTTTCTTGATCGTCATGTCGGCCTGCGCGTAGTCGAAGCCGCCTGACAGATGCACTTCCTGGCCCCAGGGAACAGCGCTGCTCCAGTTGCTCTGCTTGAGATAATTCGCGGCAGAGCCCAAGGCATCCGCACTGGAATTCCACACATCCCGTTTGTGGTCCCCATCGTCGTCGACGGCGTAGTCGCGATAGGTGCTCGGAATGAATTGCGTCTGTCCCATGGCGCCGGCCCACGAACCCACAAACTGCGATCGATCGACGCCTTTTTCCGTCTGCAGGATCTGCAACGCCGCAAGCAGTTGCGTATTGCCATAGCGGGTGCGCCGACCCTCATGCGCCAGCGTCGCCAGCGAACGGATCACGTAGCGGTCGCCGATCTGTTTGCCGTACTCGCTTTCCATGCTCCAGATGGCCGTCAGGATGCCCGGGTCCACACCGTAGTGCTGCTGCAACTTTTGAAAGAGGGCGCGCTGGCTGACCAGCAGTTGCTGTCCTTGCTGGATGGCGGACGGGGTGACACGGTCGTCGAGATAATCCCAGAGATAGCGGGTGAATTCGGGCTGCTGCTGATCCAGTGCCTGCACCGATGGATCGGGTGTGACGCCAGCGAATGCGGTGTCCAGTGTGGTTGGTTCAATGCCGGCAGCGAGCGCACGCTGGCGGAAGTCGACCAGCCATTGTTCGAAGCTGGGCGTGGGTGCGGCATCTTGTTGGGCAGCGGCGTTCGTTGCGGGAGGCGAGGTTGTTCCAGGGGCAGTGGCTTGCGCTGTCGCGTTGGCGGCAGCAACACCTGCGCCGATACAGAGCGAGAAACGAAGAAGATGCGAAGGCGTGATCATGGGGCCGCCCGATGCGGGATGGGAGCCCAATGTAGCCATCACTTTCCGGGAATAAAGCTATTGCAGCTATTCGTTTTCATCACTTCTTTCATCTCTAAAACAGGCGGCCAACAGCGAGTATGTCGGCGTGCCGCTTTCGGCGCGGGTCCAGAGGGAACAGGTGCCGCTGGACCGCTCATGCGGAAATGGTTTGCGCTAGCCAGCGGTGAAAGCTGAGCGCGGCGGCGCCGGCCGGCCGCGAGCGCAGCCGGGTCAGCCAGTAGCGTCCGGCATCGATCTGGATCGGGAACGGGCACACCAGGCGTCCGGCATCCAGATCCTGGCGAAACATCGGCAGAGGCAACAACGCCACGCCGGCACCGGCCGCTGCAGCGCTTGCCAGGGTCAACGACGAATCGAACATCGCCCCGCGAGCGGCGATCTCGGTTACGCCCGCCGCGCGAAACCACTGCGGCCATTCGTCCAGGCGGTAGGAGCGCAACAACGGCATGCCTGCCAAGTCGGCCGGGGTGCGCAAGCCACGCGCCATGCTGGGTGCACACACCGGCGCAAACGGCGCCTCCATCAACGCCTCGGCAATCTGGCCTTGCCAGTCGCCATCGCCGAAACGGATCGCAAGATCCAGCCCTTCGCCGGCAAGGTCGACGCGGTTGTTGTGGGTCGACAGGCGCA
>JBEVMD010000095.1:0-47620 GCA_040508835.1 Duganella sp.
AAAATGGCGTTTCGGGCGCCGGGGCAAGCAGCATTCCCCCGCAGCGCCAACCTGCTGTAAACTACCGCATCGTCCCCACACCAAAGCCGAACCCATGCGTATGCGCGTCTTAGCCTCCATCCTCGCCTTGCCCTTGCCCCTGCTGCTGACCGCCTGCGGCGACACCTACAAACCGGTCGACGTCTACATGGCCGCCACGCCCGAGTGCAAGGACTGGCAGGAAAGCTCGCGCTTCGACCTGCCGCGCGGCATCAGCATTTCCACCACGCCGCCCGTCACCCTGGAAGGCGGCGGCGCCGAGTTCACGTTCGTGTATTTCGTGCCGCGCGGCGAGCGCGCCCGTTTCCTCTCGCGCGATTACAACATCACCGCGCCGCGCGGCGCCGTCATCACCAAGGCCGAACTGGTCACGTTCTACCAGCGCGCCACCAACTCGCGCGCCGAAATCGTGGACGTGATACCCAAGGTGCCCGACATGCTGGTGGCCGGCGCCACCAGCGATGAAACCATCTGGCGCGTGCGCCTGCGCGTCAAGGAAAAACTGCCGCAGCGGTTCGACGTCGTGCCGCCCCCGTTCGAGATTGCGCTGACCGAATACCCGATGCGCACGTTCACCTATCGCTACTTCCCCGAGCGCAAGGCATTCGGGCTGTGCCGATAAGGTCGGACCGTTCGGTGTGCAGCCATAAAAAAAACCGGTCGCGTGACCGGTTTTTTTATGAGGAAGAGCTGGCTTACCTGGACGGTTCGGCCGGCGCGGCCGGTTTGGCCGGTTCGTCGCCGGCAGCGGCCGGTGCTGCCGGCGCTTCCGGTTCCTTGAACTTGGCGCCGGACTGGTTGGCCATGAAGACCACGGCGCGCGCGACTTCCACGTCGTCCAGGTCGGGATTGCCGCCCTTGGCGGGCATGGCGCGCAAGCCTTCGATGGCGTGCTTGACGATGGTGTCGTAGCCTTGCGCAATGCGTGCCGACCAGCTGCCGGCGTCGCCCATCTTGGGCGCCCCCGCCACGCCCGCGCCATGGCAGGCCGAGCAGGTGGAATTGTAGATGGCGTCGCCAGCCTGCAGTACCTTGGGCGCGTTCACATCCTTGAAGGTAAAGCCGGTGTCGGCCACGGGCGCGAGGCGAGCGGCGATTTCTTCGGGCGCCTGGCTGTTGGAGCCGGCGCCGGTGAGCTTGTCGGTGGTGACGTACTGGACCAGCAGGATGATGCCAATCACCGTCACCAGGAAAAAGCCGACCACGGCGCCGATGAGTTGTTTAGGGGTGGTAATGATGGATTCGTTGTGTGCGTCGCTCATGATGTCCTTGAAGTCTGTGCCGGGTTGCGTGCCGAAAAAACCGATCGGGCTGCCTTGCAAAACCTGTATCAATCGGCCGATTATAGGCGCAAAAAACAGCGCAGGGAAACATCCAACATGGTTAAAACGACACGCACCGATGGACGCGCGCCGATAAAACCGGTATCCTACGGCACACCTCCAAGGTTCCCCCCGTGCGGCTGTAGCTCAGTGGATAGAGTATTGGCCTCCGAAGCCAAGGGTCGCTGGTTCGATTCCAGCCAGCCGCACCAGATTTATTCAATAAAATCAATGACTTAAGCTGTGCAATGCGATGCAGTATCGTGCAGAAAAGTGCAGCGTTTTGCACTTCACTTTGCAAAAATTGTGCCCAGTTTGTGTTTCTCGATCTCATCGTCGCCTCCTGCGACTGGTGTCCATTTTCCGATTCCTCTGTCGAAGTAGCTGCATGTGAGTTTTCTCAACCGCAGAAGACCAAGAATTTTTTCGCTATTTTTGCGTTAGGTCAAAAAGGCTCTACATTGCTCACGTGTGGCATGGACTTGGATCAATGTACAGCGATAAGTGGTAGCAATTAACTATTCGGTCAGCGCGCTCGATCATTGGCGCGCAGTCAATATTGCAATCGCGGAGGAAGGTGGAGATGGTGCGGCGTGCGCGCCATTGCTCCAGTTGCCGCCCACAGTGTTGCGCCGGTTCGCCGGTTCGCCGATTTGCCAGGGGCCATGGCTCAAGGCAAGGCCGTCACCATCATGCAACCTCACTGCTCAAACCCCCGCGCCACCGCCTCGCGCAAATAATTGACAAACGACGCGATCCGCGACGACAGTGCCGTGTTGCGGTAGTACACCGCGTTGATCGGTTGCCGCACCTCGACCGTCTGCCGCACGAATAATTGCTGCAGGCGGCCGGACTGGCGGTCTGCGCGTGTCATGAAGTCCGACAGGCAGACGATGCCGGCGCCATCGAGCGCCAGCTGGCGCAGGGTTTCGCCGCTCGACGAGCGGATGGCCGGTTCGATGTGCAGCAACTGGCCGTTGGCGTCCGCCAGCGGCCATTCGTTGAGCGACGCCGGCTGATTAAAACCGAGCAGCGCGTGGCGCGCCAGGTCCGCCACTTTTTTCGGTGTGCCGTGCTGGGCCAGGTACGCGGGCGTGGCCAGCACGCGGATGCGGCTGCTGGCAATCGGCGTAGCGTGCAGCGTGGAATCCTTCATGGGGCCGATGCGGATCGCCACGTCAGTGCGTCGTTCCAGCAGGTCGATGATGCCTTCGTTGCTGTTGAGGTCCAGTGCCACCTGCGGGTAACGCTCGCGGTAGCCGCGCACCAGCGGCACCACCACGTGCAGCATGAAGGGCGACGCCGCATCCACCCGCAGCAGGCCGGCGGCCGTGTGGCGCCGGGTGGACATTTGCTCTTCCGTCTGCTCGACGGCCGCGATGATGTCGCGCACCTGTTCCAGGTAGGCCTTGCCTTCTTCCGTCAGTTCGATGCGGCGCGTGGTCCGGCGCAACAGCGTGGTCTGCAGCTTTTCTTCGAGCCGGGTGAGGGTGCGGCTGGTGGCGGAAATGGTTTGCTCCAGCTGGCTGGCGGCGGCCGTGATCGAGCCGCCGTCCACCACGGCGGCAAACACCTGCATCTCGTCGAGTGTGGTTTTCATATTTTACAGAATATCAAATATCTTTCTCAGATTACCGGCTTATTCTGAAAAAGTATCGGGTGCACACTGGCCTTGTCAATTTTTCTCTACAAGGAGTTTCAGATGAGCATACCCATGTTTGGCGTCGGCACGTTCCGCCTGCAAGGCCAGGTCGCGATCGATTCGGTCCGCAATGCCCTGGACGTCGGCTACCGCGCCATCGACACCGCTCAAATCTATGGCAACGAGGCGGAGGTGGGGCAGGCAATTGCCGCATCGGGCGTCAGTCGCAATGACCTGTTCCTCACCACCAAGATCTGGACCGCCCACTACGGCGCCGACCAGTTGATTCCCAGCCTCAAGGACAGCCTGGCCAAGCTGCGCACCGACCGGGTCGATCTGACCCTGATCCATTGGCCCGCGCCCGGCAACGGCGTGCCGCTGACCGAATTCATGGGCGCGCTGGCCGAGGCGAAGGCGCAAGGCTGGACCGCGCAGATCGGTGTCTCCAACTTCAATATCGCCCTGACCCGCGAGGCCATTGCGGCCGTGGGCAAGGACGCGCTGGCCACCAACCAGATCGAGCTCAGCCCGTATCTGCAAAACCATGCGCTGACCGCCTTTCTGCAAGAACAGGGCATCCACGTGACGTCGTACATGACGCTGGCCTACGGCAAGGTGCTGCAGGACGCCGTGATCCAGGATATCGCCCGCCGTCACGCCGCCACGCCGGCCCAGGTAGCGCTGGCATGGGCGCTGCAGCTCGGCTACTCGGTGATTCCGTCGTCCACCCGGCGCGAGAACCTGGCCAGCAACCTGCTGGCGCGCGACCTGCGCCTGACCGACGACGACCTGGCCCGCATTGGCGCGCTCGAGCGCAACGGCCGCGAAGTGAGCCCGGCCGGCCTGGCGCCGGTCTGGGATTGACCCACCTGTCGCACCATGCAATGGGGCGCCGCGTGCGCGCCGCCAGCGCCTGCAGCCCTCATTCATCTTGCCATCACCGGAGCACGCCATGAAAAACATCGCTACCCTTGCCATCGCTGCGTCACTTGCCGCCGCGTTCACCATCACCGCCCAGGCCGCCGACTGGCCTGCCTCACCGTACGGCCCCAAGGATGAAATCGGCGCCGCCAACCTGCTCACGCCGGACCTGGTGCGCCAGGCCGTCAGCCTGGTCAAGACCGGCAAGACCTATCCGCTGGCCGTCCCCGTCAGCAAGGACTTGCCGGCCTTCCGCCACCGCAGCTTCAAGCTCTACAACATCCAGCCGGGGCAGCAGGCGGGCCTGACGCAAGGTCCCAACAAGTTCACTTTTAACGACGAGCTGGCGGTGGCGTGGACCGGCGTGGGCACCCAGCTCAACGGGATCGGCCACATCGGCATCGACAACGTCTATTACAACGGCAACAAGGCTGCCGATTTCGTCACCGTGGAAGGCGTCAAAAAACTGGGCATGGAAAAAGTGCCGCCGATTGTCACCCGTGGCGTGGTGCTGGACATGACCGCCCGCTATGGCAAGGCCATCGTTCCCGGCGGCACCGAGTTCACGGTGGCCGATCTCCAGGCCGTGCTCAAGCAACAGGGCGTGACGCTGCGCCGCGGCGACGTGGTGCTGTTCAACACGGGCTGGCTGGAGCTGATCGGCAAGGACGATAAACAGTTCCTGGAGGTGGAGCCCGGCATCGGCATGGCCGCTGCGCGCTGGCTGGCCGACCAGGGCATCGTGGCGTTCGGCGGCGACACGTGGGCGTCGGAGGTGTATCCCAATCCCAGCGGCGAGGAATTCCCCGTCAACCAGTTCATGCTGGCGCAACGCGGCATCTACAACCTGGAGCTGATCGACAGCCGGGCCCTGGTGCGCGACAAGGCGTGGGAATTCCTGTTCGTGCTGGGCCAGCCGCTGTACGTCGGGTCCACCCAGGTCAACGTCAATCCGGTAGCGATACGCTGATCGAAAAACCGGCGTTAGGCGGCCTCTGCAACGGCGTTTACCGAATCCGCTACACAATTGTGGAGTTTCTGTGAAGAATCATTAGCCTGCAATGGTGCACGCTTGTGGTGCACCGTTGCTCGTGGCTAAATAGCCCGATGGTTAAAATCGGTATCACCGCCCGCTTGTTCTTATCGCTGTTGATTGTCAGCGTGCTCACGGCTGTCGGTGTGGGCCTGGGCACGCGCTGGAGTTTTCAGCGCGGCTTCCAGGGGTACCTGAACGAGGTCGAATCGCGCCGCATGGAAGCGATGGCGGTCGAGCTGGCCCAGGCCTACGAAGAAAACGGCCACAACTGGCAGTTCATGCGCAACAACCGCGTGGCGTGGGAGCGCACCACGGGCGCCATCGGGCGCGAACGCGCCACCTCTCCCCGCATTGGCGGCGACTCCATCTATTACTCGGTACCGGACAAAGCGCCGCGCCGCCTGGGCCTGTTCGACATGCAGGGCAACCACCTGGCCGGCAACCTGCAAACGGGCGAGACCTTGCGTTACCAGCCGGTGGTCGTGGACGGCGTCCCGGTCGCCACCCTGGTCGGCGCGCCGCTGCGCGGCCTGCAGGAAGAGGCGGAAAACGGCTTCCTGCTGCAACAGCAGCGCGACAGCGTGCTGATCGGTCTGGCGACGCTGGTGCTGGCCGCGCTGGCGGCCATGCTGTTGGCGCGCAGCTTTGTCGCGCCCACGCGGCGCCTGATCCAGGCGGCCGCCAAGGTTGCCGCCGGCGACTATGCGGTGCGGGTGCCGGTCGGCCATCGCCACGAGCTGGGCACGCTGGCCCACAATTTTAATATCATGGCCGCCACGCTCGAGAGCAACGAAGCGCTGCGCCGCCATTTCATGGCCGATCTGTCGCACGAGCTGCGCACGCCGTTGTCCGTATTGCAGGCCCAGCTGGAGGCGATGGAAGACGGCCTGGAGCCGACTGACGCCAACAGCCTGGCGCTGTTGCAGGACGAGGTGGCCACGCTGGCGCGGCTGGTCGAGGACATGCGCCAGATCACCCTGTCCGAGGTGGGCGCGTTCGGTTACCAGCGCGAGCCGCTCGACCTGGGCGCCCTGCTCGAAAGCGAACTGAACAAATGGCGCGAACCGCTGGCGCAGGCCGGCATGACGGTCGAATCAGGGATGCTGCCGCAGGTGACCGTGGAGGGTGACACGATCCGCCTGCGCCAGCTGCTGCGCAACATCTTCAACAACGCGCTGCGCCACGCCGAAGGCGCGACCGCGCTGCGCATCGGACTGGCGATCCACCGCCAGCAAGCCGTACTGACCATTGCCGACAACGGCCAGGGCGTCTCGGACGCTGCCCTGCCCATGTTGTTCGAGCGCTTCTGGCGCGGCGACACGGCGCGCACCCGCGCCACCGGCGGCAGCGGCCTGGGCCTGTCGATCTGCCGCAGCATCGTGACCGCCCACGGCGGCGACCTCAGCGCCGAACATGCCCAGGCCGATACCCCGCCGCGCGGCTTGCAGGTGCGCATCATCTTGCCGCTGGCACGGGCGCAGCAATGATCGCCCAGCACATCCTGATCGTGGAAGACGAGCAGCGCCTGGCGCGCCTGCTGGTCAGCTACCTGCAGGCGGGCGGCTACCGCGTCACGGCCCAGCACGACGGCCTGGCGGTGCAGGCCACCGTGGCCGCTGGCGACGTCGACCTGATCCTGCTGGACTGGATGTTGCCCGGCATGGACGGCCTCACGCTCTGCCGCGCGCTGCGCGCTTCCAGCGACATTCCCATCATCATGATGACGGCCCGCGCCCAGGAGGAGGACCGCCTGGACGGCCTTGACGGCGGCGCCGACGATTACATCTGCAAGCCCTTCAGCCCGCGCGAAGTGGTGGCCCGCGTGCGCGCGGTGTTGCGCCGCCGGCCGGCGGGCACGCCTCAGCCGGGCTTGCAGATCGACGAGCAGGGCGTACGCGCCTACCTGAACGGCGCCGAATTGCCGCTCACGCCGGTGGAATTTCGCCTGCTCAAACTGTTGCGCGATGCGCCCGGTAAAGCCTTGTCACGCGATGACTTGCGCACCGGCGTGTACGAGGACCGGCGCATCGTGCATGACCGCACGATCGACACGCATGTCAAGAACCTGCGCCGGAAGCTGGAGGAGGCTGGCCTGGCTGAAGCGATTTCAGCCGTTTATGGGGTCGGTTATCGATGGGAGGCGCGCAGTGCGCGTCAACCTTGATTTAATAAAGGAGTAAACAATGTCTGATGACAACCAGTCGCGGTCGCGGCGCAGCCTGATCAAGAGCATGGTCTTCATACCCATGGGCGTGGCCGGTGCGGCCGGGGCCGTGCGCGCCCTGCAGCCGGCCAACGCGGCCGACGCCAACCAGCCCGAGGGCAAGCCGAACGAATACAAACCGTCGTTCTTCAACGCCAACGAATGGCGCTTCCTGGGCGCTGCCGTCGACCGCCTGATCCCGCACGACGAACACGGCCCCGGCGGCATCGAATCGGGCGTGCTGGAATTCCTCGACCGCCACATGCAAACCCCGTACGCGGCCGGCGACATCTGGTATATGCAGGGCCCGTACCTGAAGGCCGCGCCGGAATTCGGCTACCAGGGCAAGCTGGCGCTGCGCGACATCCTGCGCGTGGGCATCAAGGCGTTCGACGGTTACGTCACCAGCCAGAACCCGGGCAAGGTATTTGCCGACCTCGACAAAAAAGCCCAGGAAGACCTGCTCAAGGCGGCCGAAAAGGGCGACCTGAAGTGGGAAGACATTTCGTCGAAACTGTTCTTCTCGAACCTGCTCACGGAAACCCGCAACGGTTATTTTGCCGACCCCAAGCACGGCGGCAACAAGAACATGGGCGCCTGGAAAATGATCGGCTACCCCGGCATGCGCGCGGACTACCTCGACTGGGTCGAGGTGCGCGACAAGCCATATCCGATAGGACCGGTTGATTTAGCAGGCCGTCGTGGATAACAGAGGAAAACAATGAGCATCGTAAAAAACAAAGTAGACGCCGTCATCGTCGGCGCCGGCTGGACCGGCGCCATCATGGCCAAGGAACTCACGGATGCGGGCCTGTCCGTGGTGATCCTCGAACGCGGTCCCGACCGCGATACGCAACCCGACTTCGCCTACCCGCGCGTGGTCGACGAACTGGAAGGTTCGGTCCACCGCAAGTACCTGCAATCGCTGGCCAAGGAAACCGTCACCGCGCGCCACAGCGTCAATGACGTGGCCGTGCCTTACCGCCAGATGGGTTCGTTCAAGCCCGGCACCGGCGTCGGTGGCGCGGGATCGCACTGGTCGGGCGCGCACTTCCGCGCCCTGCCCGAGGATTTCAAGGTGCGCAGCAACCTGGAACAGCGCTACGGCAAGAAATTCATTCCCGCCAACATGACGGTGCAGGATTTCCCGGTCACCTATGAAGAACTGGAACCGCACTTCGAACACTTCGAATACGTGTGCGGCACGTCCGGCAAGGCGGGTGTGGTCAACGGCCAGATCATCGCCGGCGGCAACCCGTTCGAAGGCTCGCGCAAGAAGGACTATCCGCTGGGACCGAACCCCAACTACCTGGGCGCCGAATGGTTTTACAAGGCCGCCAAGGAAAAGGGTTACAACGCATATCCGATTCCCGCTTCCAATGCGTCCGGCGTGTACACCAACCTGTACGGCTGCCAGATGGGTCCGTGCAATGCGTGCGGCTTCTGCTCCGATTACGGCTGCCTCAACTACTCGAAAGCCAGCCCCAACATCTGCATCTTCCCGGTATTAAAGGGTCGCAAGAATTTCGAGATGCGCACGCTGGCGCAGGTGCTCAAGGTGAATCTGACCGGCGACAAGAAGAAGGCCACCGGCGTCACGTACCTCGATGCGCAGGGCCGCGAAACCGAACAGCCGGCGGACCTGGTGCTGCTGTGCGCGTTCTCGCTGTTCAACGTGCACATGATGCTGGTGTCGGGCATCGGCACGCCGTACGATCCGGCCACCAGGACCGGCACCGTGGGCCGCAACTACTCGTACCAGAACCTGAACCGCGTCGTGATGTTCTACGATAAAACCGTCAACGCCAACCCGTTCATCGGCATCGGCGGCGGCGGCGCCACGTTCGACGATTTGAACGGCAACCGCAACGACAGCGCCAAGACCGGCTACATCGGCGGCGGCATCATCTGGGCGCGCCAGCCGGGCGCCGGTCCCGTGCGCGGCATCCAGACCGAGCCGGGCGTGCCGAACTGGGGCAGCGCCTGGAAAAAGGGCGTCAAGGATTCGTTCCTGCACTCGTTCTACTACGAGGTGCAAGGTTCGTGCATGTCGTACGACGATGCCTACCTCGATCTCGACCCGACCTACAAGGATGCGTTCGGCCGTCCGCTGCTGCGCATGACCTTTGACTGGCACGACAACGAAGTGAAGGCGTCGCAATACCTGGTCGAAAAAGCCACCGACATGTGCAAGGTGCTGGGACCGAAGGCGATGAAGGGCGACGCCAAGAAGGACGGCTCGCACTACAACATCACCCAGTACCAGTCCACCCACACCTGCGGCGGCGCCATCATGGGCAGCGATCCGAAGACCTCGGCGCTGAACCGCTATCTGCAGTCGTGGGACGTGTCGAACGTGTTTGCGCCCGGCGCCAACGCCTTCCCGCAGAACAACGGCTACAACCCGACCGGCATGGTCGGCGCGTTGACGTACTGGGCCGCCACGGCCATCCGCGAGCTGTATTTGAAGAACCCCGGCCCGCTGGTCCAGGCTTAAGGAGCGCCCATGAACACTGTTAAAAAAGTACTGTTGGCCGCCGTCGGGCTGGCCGTGATTGCCGTCGGCGGCGCGTACGTGTACGCCAGCCAGGCCACCCCCACCAAAAGCATCGGACCCGGCGCCTTCAACCTGACCGCGCCCGATGCCCAGCTGATCGAAAAAGGCCGGTACATCGCCACGGCCGGCGACTGTATCGCGTGCCACACGGCGCCCGCCGGCAAGCAGTTTGCCGGCGGCCTGTCGATGGCCACGCCGATCGGCGCGCTGTACAGCACCAACATCACGCCCGACAAGGCGACCGGCATCGGCAACTACACGCTCGACGATTTCGATCGCGCGGTGCGTCACGGCATTACGCCCAAGGGCGGCACGCTGTACCCGGCCATGCCGTACCCGTCGTACGCCAAGATCAGCGACGACGACATGCGCGCGCTGTACGCGTACTTCATGCATGGCGTCGCGCCGGTATCGAACGCCAACCGGGCCAGCGATATCTCGTGGCCGCTGTCGCTGAACTTCCCGCTGGCGATCTGGCGCAAGATGTATGCGCCGCCGGTCGAGCCCCTGGTGCTGAACAAGTACGAAAGCGCGATGCTGGCGCGCGGCGCCTACCTGGTGCAGGGCCTCGGTCACTGCGGCGCCTGCCATACGCCGCGCGCGTCCACCATGCAGGAGCTGGCGCAGGATGAGTCGAGCCCGGCGTACCTGTCCGGCGGTCCCGTGATCGACGGCTGGCTGGCGGTGAACCTGCGCAGCAATCCGGCCGGCGGCCTCGGTCGCTGGAGCGAGCAGGACATCGTGGACACGCTGTCCAAGGCCCGTAACGACCACTCGGCCGTGATCGGCAGCCCGATGGCCGAAGTGGTGGCGCACAGCACCCAGCACATGACGAAGGAAGATCTGACGGCCATGGCCGCCTATCTGAAATCGCTGTCGCCGGGCCTGGCGGAAAAAGCGACCTACAAGGAAAGCGATGCCACGGCATTGGCCTTGAAGTCGGGACGGGAAGACGGCCGCGGCGCGCAGCTGTACCTCGACAACTGCGCGGCCTGCCACCGCACGGACGCGAAATCCAACGGCAAGGTGTTCCCTGCGCTGGCGGGCAACCCGAGCGTGCTGTCGGACGATCCGACGTCGCTGATCAAGCTGATCCTGGAAGGCAGCAAGCTGCCGTCGACCCAGGGCGCGCCATCGGACCTGGGCATGCCCGGCTTCGCCTGGCGTCTGTCGGATGACGAAACGGCACAGCTGACGACGTTCGTGCGCCAGAACTGGGGCAACCAGGCCTCGGCCGTGGACGCCGGCCAGGTGGCCGCGCTGCGCAAGCAGATCAAGGCGGAAGTTGCAGCGACGGCGGCGCATTAAGCCGTAAGGCAGGGGTCCGGCCCGGGCAGTACCCGGTCGGACCCCAGTCGTACCCAACGTACCCAACATACCCAACGTAACCAACGTAACCAACGTACCAGGTCGGTTACAAAAGTTGCGCTGTCGCACCGCCGCCACATTGGGCGAAGGTTGGAATAAATAACTTGTATTTTCTGTAAGGCAAATGTTACGCTTCCGTGCATTCAGGAAACATTCCGTTGAGAAACGGGAACAGCGCGATGAAAACATTTGCAGAAGTAAATCGTCGGACCTTTTTAAAAGTGCTGGCCAGCGGCGCGACCGTCACCTTGTCCGTCACCAGCCTGCCCGGCATGGCCATGAGCGCGGCCCGTCCGCGCATGACCGATCTGCCCGAATGGGCGCCGGAACCGGGCCGGGCGCGCTGGCGCATCGACGGCCTGCCCAAGGTGCTGGGCCATAAAATCTACGCGCGCGATTTCAAGGCGCGCGATTTCCCGGACTGGCCGCAAAACGAGCACTTCCTGTACGCCGTGCGCTGCGACCGCTACGACCAGACCGTGGTCAAGTACGACCTCGGCATGCTGCCGCCCGAGCTGCAGCCCATTGCCGTGATCGATGCCACCACGCTGACCGCCAAGGGCTTGAAACTGCCCGAAGAAATGAACAGTCCGTTCCTGGCTTCGGTGGGCAAGGCGCCGGACTTCTTCGGCCAGCCGGTGGCGCTGCTGATCTTCGATAATTTCAATACGTACCGGCGCGCCGTCAAGATCCTGCAATTCAATCCCGACGTGATCACGTACGCCGGCTGGGCCCCGCCGGCCAGCGGTCCGTACACGCCGTCGTTCAACTACGTGCGCGACGACAGCCTCGGCTTCAATTCCGTTGCGACCGCGCCCGCTGCCTACCAGCAGCAGTGGGAAGGCGTGGTCGACGGCATCCAGCACCAGGTCCGGCAGCAGGCGGCCAGCGGCCAGTGGACCGTGCTCGAGCGCGCGTTCCACACCCAGACCATCGATCCCATGTTCATGGAGCCGGAGTCCGGCATGGCCTGGTACGACGCCGGCACCGCGCAGTTGCACCTGCTGCTGGGCACGCAATCGCCCACGGGCGACTTGAGCAGCGCGTGCCAGATCTACAGCAGCAGCGTCTATCCGCTCAAGGAAGTGGACCTGATCTCGTGCTATCCCGGCGGCGGCTTCGGCGGCCGCGACCAGTCGTATTTTCCGATGTACCTGGCGCTGGCCGCACCGTTTTCCCCGGGCCCGCTGCGCTGGGCGCAAAGCCGGTTCGAGCAGTTCCAGGTGGGATTGAAGCGCTGCGAAACGGAATTCCGCGAGTCGCTGGCGGTCGACCGCGACGGCAAGATCCAGGCCCTCAACTGCCTGTTCCTGCTCAACGGCGGCGACCAGAAAAACCTGACGCCGTACGTGGCGCAGCTGGCCGCGCTCAGCTCCATGAGCTGCTACGACATCCCGCGCGCGGCAGCGCTGGCCGCCTCGATGCAGACGCCGCAGCTGATGGGAGGCTCGCAGCGGGGCTTCGGCGGGCCGCAGGCGTTCATGGCCATCGAAACCCTGCTCGACGAGGCGGCGGAAAAACTGCGCATCGACCCGTTCGAGCTGCGCCGCCGCAACCTGCTGGGCAAGGGCCGCGGCGCTACCGTGAGCGGCGCGCCCATCCTGCAGGACCTGCAGCTCGAGGACATGCTGGCGCGCCTGGAACGCCATCCGCTGTGGCAGCAGCGCCAGCACGTGCAGCAGGCGCGCCGGCGCGACGGCCTGCTGTACGGCGTGGGCCTGGCGCTGTCGAACGAAGCGTACGGCACCGGGGGCGACGGCATGTTCGGCGCGGTGCAGATCGATGCGGCCGGCAACCTGGTGATCCACACGCCGTATATCGACATGGGCAACGGCGCGGCCACCGCGCTGGGCCTGGCGCCGGCCGCGTACCTGGGTCGTAACGCCCACAGCATCAACATGGGCGAGGCGGCCCTGTTCAACGGCTTCAAACTCACCAGCCAGCTGCCGCCGCCGCCCAAGCCGATGCCGTCGAACTACGTGGTGCGCGGTTCCGGTTCGTCCAGCGCCTGCCTGGGCGCGTTTTACCAGTACCACGTGATCGAGCAGGCCGGCCTGGTGCTGCTGCTGCAGACCTTGCTGCCGGCGGCCAATGCGCTGTGGGGCAAGCCGCAGCCGGCGTCCGCGCTGCGCTGGCAGGACAACCAGCTGCACGCGGACGGCATGCCGCCGCTGGCCTGGTCGGCGCTGGTCAGGCAGGCGCTGCGCATGCGGCTGCCGATGGTAGCGGGCGTGCATGCCAGCTATATCGGCGCGTTTGCCACGGCCAGCTATCCGTTCACCAGCGGCGCCGTCACGCTGCCGCTCGACTACATCAAGGTGGGCCTGACGATCGACACGCTGCAGACCTTGCCGCGCAGCGAACTGGTCAATCCGCCAGCCATCAACAGCAGCTACGGCCGCACCAACTATGCGCCGTGCGGTTCGCTGGTGGCCGTGTCCGTGCATCCGGGCAGCGGCGAGGTCAAGGTGGAGAGCGTGGTGTCGGTGCTGAGCGCCGGCGTGCAGCGGTGTCCGGAAATGGTGTCGGGCCAGTCGCAGGGCGCGATCGCCATGGCGATCGGCAATGTGCTGCTGGAACACTGCCCGAACGACCGCAGCGGTCCCGGCAACGGCACCTGGAACCTGAACCGCTACAACATCGCGCGGTCCACCGATATTCCCGCGCAGGAGCTGATCGTGCTGCCGCCGGCAGCAGGCGAGACCACGTCGCGCGGCATTGCCGAAGCGGTGATGTGCCCGATCGGCCCATCGATTCTGAACGCGCTGGCCATGGCAACTGGCGGCCGGCGTTATACCACAACACCGGTCACCGCCAGGGCCGTGCTGGAGTCACTGAAATGAGTACACCTATCCAATTCACCGTCAACGACCGCGTGGTGCAAGCCGACGCGGACGACGCCGACATGCCGCTGGTCGATTTCCTGCACGAACGCCAGGACCTGACCGGCACCAAGTTCTGCTGCGGCATCGGCGTGTGCCGCGCCTGCACGGTCGCCACCCGCAACGGCGACGGCGCGCTGCTGGAAAAAACCCTGGCCTGCTCGACCCCCGTCAGCGCCGTTGCCAACATGACGGTGTACACGGTGGAAAGCCTGGGCTCGGAACACGCGCTGGCGCCGCTGCAACAAGCGTTCCTCGAACATTTTGCGTTCCAGTGCGGTTACTGCGCGCCCGGCTTTCTGATGGCCGCCACAGCGATGCTGTCGCATCTGAAGAGTGCGCCTGTCGAAGAATCCGAGCTCGACGGCGTGATGGAGACCTGGGTCGGCGGCAACCTGTGCCGCTGCACCGGCTATGTGCGCTACATGGAAGCGATCCGTGCGGTGGCGCTGCCGTACACCCGGAGGGCCGGCGCATGAAGCTGACCAACTGGATGGGCGCGCTCGGCGTGACCCTGCTGGCGCTGGCGGCCGGCGCCGCCGTTGCCGCCCCGGCGGCAAACCCGGCGACTGCGGCAACCGCAGCGGGGACCGGCGGCCCCCGTCACCTGGCCCAGAACAAGGACCCGCGGCGCGCGCTCGAGTACGGCAAGATGTGCGCCGACATGATCGGCAAGATCCGCGCGTTCAGCTGCCTGGAAGGCACCATCGTGCCGATCACCGTGGACGGCAAGACGCCCGCCAGCTACCAGCCCGGCATGACGTGCGACCGCCCGGCACTGCTGCCCTATGACAAGGACGGCTTCGGCCAGTGCACGCCGTATTCGCGCCTGCTCGACCTGTCGTACGGCGAGACGCAAATCTCGGCCATGTGCCGGCGCGAACAGCTGCGCGACAAGGACAGTCCGTATTTCGACGAAGTCGATATCGTGGCCCACAACGCCGACAACGGCGAAACCTGCTGGTTCCACAGCGAGAGCGGTCCCGACCAGAAGCTGACCGGCTTCGACGCCTCGCGCGTGCCGCCGCCCGACGAAGCGAAGCCGCCGCCGCAGCGCATCGCGGCCGGCCAGTTCTGGTGGTCGCCCAAGGCCACGGCCGGCAAGCAGTGCCTGAGCTGCCACGATGCCGATCCGTTCATGTACAGCCCATGGATCGGCCAGCTGCGCTACCTGCTGCCGGCCGATCCGCTGGGCCGCTACAGCAACGTGGGCAAGGAATTCGCCCAGTGGCATTCGAACGGCATCAGCACCCGCGACAATACCTGCGTCGGCTGCCACCGCATCGGCGACCAGATGAGCTGCAAGCTGTACGTGGAAACGGCGGCCGGCCGCAAGGACGCGACGGGCGGCAATGCGCTGTCGAAATCCTATCCGCTCAGCCACTGGATGCCGGTCAACAATAGCCAAAGCAAGCAGTACTGGGAACAGGCCAACCTGAAGTCGCTCAACGAGCTGCTCGACTGCTGCAACAACCCGGGCAATCCGGTCTGCACCGTCAAACCCATCGTCACGCCGTCGAAGGCGGGCCAGCGCTAGCGGCCGTCCGCGCCACCGGCCAGCGCCTGCTGCAGCAAGTCCGTGAACAGGCGGATCTTGGACGCGCCGCGCCGGCTGGCCGGGTACACGGCGTGGATGTCCACGTCCATCTCGCCCGGGTTGGCGTCGTACTCGGCCAGCACCGGCACCAGGGCGCCGCTGTCGAGGTCGGTCTGCACTAGCCAGGCCGGCAACAGCGCCAGGCCCAGGCCGTGGCATGCGGCCAGGCGCAGCATCTCGCTGTTGTTGACGGTGAGCGTGCCGGCCACGTCCACTTCTTCCACCTTGATCTCCGTCGGTGACGTTGCGCGCCGCAGCCGCCAGCTGTGGCGGTGGGCGCCGTAATCGAATTGCAGGCAGTTGTGACCGGCAAGCGCCGCCGGCGTGAGCGGCGCGCCGTGCTGCGCCAGGTAGCCCGGGCTGGCCACGATGGCGCGCCGGTGGCCGGCCAGCTTGCGTGCGATCAGGTTCGGCTGCTGCGGCGCCGCGCCGATGCGCACGGCCACGTCGATGGCTTCGTCCACCAGGTTGGTCTGGCTGTCGGACAGGCGCAGGTCCAGCTGCAGGCGCGGGTAGCGCCGCGCCAGTTCCGGCAGCAGCGGGGCGATGTAGCGGATCGCCAGCGTCACCGGCGCGGCCACGCGCAGCACACCTTGCGGTTCGCCGTCGCGCCCGCCTGCGGCGTCGTCGGCCTCGTCCAGCGCGGACAGGATGCGGGTCGCCTGGTCAAAATAGCCGCGTCCGCTGTCGGTCAGCGTGATGCGCCGCGTGGACCGGTTCAGCAGCGGCGTGCCGAGGCGCTGTTCGAGGGCGTCCACCAGGCGCGTCACCGACGAGGTGGCCACACCGAGCTGGCGGGCGGCGGCGGAAAAGCCGCCATGGCTGGCAACCAGGCAAAAAGCTTTGAGTTCGGCGAAGCGGTCCATGGGCGTTGCGCAGGGCGCAAAGGTGTAGTCGATATTGCCCATATTATCAGCCGATGGCGTGCGGATTATAGTGAATTCATCGACCATTGCCCGAGGAGGCCATCATGAAGATCACGCACCTGCCCGAAAGATTTGGCGCCGTCATCGACGGCATCGATTTGCGCCACGCCGGCCCCGCCATGGCGCGCGACCTGCGCGCGGCGCTGCTGGAAAACGGCTTGCTGGTCATCCGCGGCCAGTCGCTCACGCCGCAGGAGCAAGTCACGGCCACCGGCCTGTTCGGCACGCTGGAAACTTTTCCCAATGTGCGCGGCCAGGTGCCGGGCGTGCCGGAAATCTTCCGCGTTGCCAGCCGGCCCGAGGACGGCCACGTCGAGGTGGGCCGCTACTGGCATTCGGACGGCTCGTTCCGCGACGATCCCACGCCGATCAGCTTTTGGTACACGGTGGCGCAGTCCGATGCGGGCGGCGACACGCTGTTTACCGACCTGCAGCAGGCGTATGCCGAACTCAACGACGACATCAAGGAAGAATTCGGCGGCCTGAACACGGCGCACCGCAACGGCGTGGTGCATCCGCTGGTGCTGCGCCATCCGTGCACCGGCGTCCCGGCGCTGTACCTGAACACGGGCCTCACGGCCGGCGTGCTCGGCTACAGCAGCGAGCAGTCGCGCGCCGTGATGGACGCGGTGGACCGCCATTACTCGCGACCGGGCGCCAGCTACCGCCATCACTGGCTGCCGGGCGACGTGGTGGTGGCCGACAATTTGCGCGTGGCGCACAAGGCCACGCCGCTGCCGGCCGATGCCCGGCGCATCCTCAACCGCACCACGGTGCGCGCGGACGGCGTGATCTGGGCGTAGCCGGGATTCTTGATTGCGCCATATCGGCACTGGAATCTTATTAATAGTACAATTGTAAAGTTTGCATGGTCGGGCTTGCTTCAACGCGGGTCCGTCCACGATATCGACTATTTTTAAGGGGAATACGATATGAACAGCTCGATCGGTAGCACACCGGCACGCGGCAACCGGCGCGGTGCGCGGCGCTGCGTCGGCGGTATCCTGCTCGGCACGGCGCTGCTGTCAGCGCTGCCGGCACTGGCCGACGGCCGCAGCGCCGTCCGCAACCTGCATGCCAATGCGGCCCGCGCGCGCGTCATTCTGAACCTGACCGAGCAGTCGACGCAAGCGACGCCCACGCTGGTGCGCGGCGTGTATGCGCTCACCGATGCCCAGGGCAAAGGCGCCGGCTACATCAACGAGAGCGGCACCCTGTATGGCGATGCCAGCGGCTTCCGCGTGTTTCCGGCGGACGGCTCCCCGCCGCGCACCCTGACGCCGGCCGAAACGGCCGTGCTGCGCGGTGAGGTCATGCAAGCCATCGATTACGACCAGCTGATCAAGGTGCAGTACGGCGACGGCGGCGGCCGCCGGATGGTGATGTTCTCGGCGCTGGACTGCGGCTACTGCAAGCTGTTCGAAAAACATTTCAGCGAATTGGGGAAAACCAACAACACCACGTTTTACGTGGTGCCGTTGTCGTTGCGCTCCAGCCAGGCCGGCGGCGCCCAGGTCTGGCAGGACGTCGCGCGGATCTGGTGCGACAGCAACAACGGCGACGCCTGGAAACGCTATTGGGCCAGCGGCCAGTTGCCGCCGGCGCGCGCTTGCGCGATCGATGCGCGTGCGGCCGAGCGGTCGAACCTGGCGCTGCAGACGATCCTGGAAGCGGTGGGGCTGCCTGTCAAGGGCACGCCGACGCTGTTGCGCGAAGACGGCGTCAAGCTCAAGGTGAGCGATCTGCGCAGCTACCTCAAGCAACCGGCGCCACCGACCCCGACGGCCCAGCCGGTATGGCTGGTGGCGGAAAATGGGCCACCGCAGCGCGTGGACGAGGCGGCGCCGTCCCCATCGAACAAGGTCAACCTGGGCGACATGCTGAAAAAACTGGTGAAGTAAAACGTTCCCCCATCCACTCTTTGAAGGACGATCATGCGCCGTTCCCCACTGTTGCTGTCCCTGCTGGCGACCATCGCCATTCCCATGATGCCCGCCATTGCCGCGATGGCGGCCGCCCCGGCCCCGGCCGCACTGATCGAGCAGGCGCTGCGCTGCGAACTGCCGATGGGTAAGGCCGGTAGTGTGCGCCAGGCGCTCAAGGGCCTGGGCGCCAGGACGGGCGCCGGCGGCGTCGCCAACGCCTATGTGCTGCCGACAGCCGTGCGTCCCTTCAGCCTGGAGGTCACCCGGTTCAGCGTTACCGACGACGAGGTGGAAACCTATATCGCCACGCTGCCCGGCGCCCGGATCGAGGACGTCGCCAAGTCGGCCAAGCTGACCCAGGTGGCCGGCGGCTACGGACGCGACACCAAGCACGGCACGCTGCTGGCCGACGTGCGCGAGCGCGGCGAGGTCTGGCTGATGTGCACCGTGACCCAATAAGCGTTTCCGGCGGGGCGGGAAGCCGGCCGTCGCCCTGGAGCGCGTGCTGGCTTGGCAATCTGATATCGGCGCCCGGTATTAATACTTAAAAACAAGTATTTCGTATTCGCACGATTGGTCTGGCCGCCTTCCCAACCTTGTATTTGCGATAAACTTCTGGCTTCTCAAGATATCTTGGTCCGCATCATGCCTAACAAATCGTCGATGGACGACCAGTCGTTCCGCCGCATCCTTGCCCGCAACATCACCCTGCCGCTGGCTGCCGGCGTCGTCAGCGCCGGGGTGTTCGTCATCCTGCTGATCTACCTGATCACGACCATGAACTGGGTCGAGCACAGCGAGCGGGTGATCGGCAGCGCCAATGAAATCAGCAAGGAAATGGTCGACATGGAAACCGGCTTGCGCGGCTATATGCTGGCCGGCGACGAGGCGTTCCTGGAACCGTACGTGCTCTCGAAGCCCAAGGCGGCAGCCAGCATCGAAACCCTGCTCAAGCTGGTGGAAGACAACCCGGCCCAGGTCGATCGCCTGCGCACCATCCAGGCCCAGCACCTGGGCTGGGATAAATATGCCAAGGAAATGATCGCGCTGCGCGCGGCCAACGGCGATGTGACCGGCCCCGTCAAGACGGGCCGCGGCAAGACCCAGTTCGACGAAATCCGCCGCCTGCTCGACGCTTTCATCGGCACCGAGATGCGCATGCGCCAGGAGCGCAACGATACCGCCCGCACCGTGACCATCGTCGTGGCCGTGCTGTACCTGCTGCTGACGCTGGGCGTGGGCGGGGCGCTGGCCTGGTTCGGCCGCCGCGAGCTGCTGGCCCTGTCCAAGGTCTATAACAGCGTGCTGCTGCAACACACGGAACACGCGGACCTGCTGCAACAGCAGGCCTGGCTGCGCACGGGCCAGAGCGAGCTGGCGCAGCAGGGCATCGGCCAGCTGGCGCTGCCGCAACTGTCGGCCGCGCTGCTGCAGTTTTTGGCGCGCTACATGGACGTGGTGGTGGGCGCGCTGTACCTGCGCGCGCCGGACGGCAGTTTCCACCGGGTGGCGTCGTACGGTTTTTCCGCCGAGTGGGATGCGCGCGAACAGAAAATGCACCCGTCCGAAACCCTGGTGGCCCAGGCCGCGCTCGAGCGCCGCCTGATCCGCCTCGACCAGGTGCCGGCCGACTACATCCAGGTCAGTTCCGGCCTGGGCAAGGGCAGCGCCGCCAGCGTGATGCTGGCGCCCGTGGATAACGACGGCGTCATCAACGGTGTGGTGGAGCTGGGCCTGCTGCGCCCGATCACCACGCGCGACGTGGAATTCCTCACCCTGGTCAAGGGCAATATCGGCAACGCCATCGAAGCGAGCCATTCGCGCCAGCGCCTGCAGGAAGTGCTGGCCGAAACCCAGCAGCTGAACGAAGAGCTGCAGGTGCAGCAGGAAGAACTGCGCACCGCCAACGAAGAGCTGGAAGAACAGTCGCGCGTGCTGGAAGAATCGCAGGCCAGCCTGGAAAACCAGAAGGCCGAGCTCGAGCAGACCAACGAACAGCTGGCCGAGCAGGGCGCAGCGCTGGACCAGAAGAATGCCGCGCTGACCAAGGCCCAGCAGGACCTGGAAGACCGCGCCGACGAACTGGAACGCGCCAGCCAATACAAATCGCAGTTCCTGGCCAATATGTCGCACGAGCTGCGCACGCCACTGAACAGCTCGCTGATCCTGGCCAAGCTGCTGTCGGAAAACACGCTGGGCAACCTCAACGACGAGCAGGTGCGCTTTGCCAACACCATTTATTCGGCCGGCAACGACCTGCTCAACCTGATCAACGACATCCTCGACATTTCCAAGGTCGAAGCGGGCAAGCTGGAACTGGTGCCCGAGCAGCTGTCGATGCGCCACGTGGTCGAAGGCATGGCCATGGTGTTCGAACCGCTGGCCCAGCAAAAGAAACTGGCGTTCCAGGTGCAGGTGGCCGACGACGTGCCGCTGCACATGGTCACCGACCGCCAGCGCCTCGAACAGATCCTGAAAAACCTGCTGTCGAACGCGCTCAAGTTCACCAGCGCCGGCCAGATCACGCTGAGCCTGGAACGGGTGGGCGACGACGCCGTGGGCTTCTCGGTGCACGATACCGGCATCGGCATCCGCCCCGAAGACCAGCAAGGCATTTTCAACGCGTTCCAGCAGGCCGACGGCACCACCAGCCGCAAGTACGGCGGCACGGGACTGGGCCTGTCGATTTCGCGCGACCTGGCGCACCTGCTGGGCGGCGCCATCAGCCTGGCGTCCGAAGTGGGCCAGGGCAGCTGCTTCACGCTGACCATGCCGCTGGCGTTTACGGCGCCCGAGGCCGGTCCCCGTCTGGGCAGCGCCAGCGCACCGGTGGCCATCGACGACGAAGGCCGCGCCAATGCGCCGGTGACGCTGGCGCACGCCGCAACGCCGGCACCGGCGCCGTGGAAGGCCATGGCGCCCAAGCCGGCGGCCGCCCCGGTGGAGCCGCCGCCGCCGCGCGCGCGCGCCTTCGACGACGACCGCGCCCAGCTCGACGAGCTGGCCGGCGCCGCCACCACGGCGCGCACCGTGCTGGTGATCGAGGACGACGCCAACTTCGCCCGCATCCTGTACGACCTGGCGCACGAAAAACAGTACCGCTGCCTGGTGGCGTTCCACGCCGACGAAGGCCTGGAACTGGCGCGCCAGTACCGTCCGGACGCGGTGCTGCTCGACATCCGCCTGCCGGACCGCTCCGGCCTGTCGGTGCTGCAATTGCTGAAAGATGACGCCACCACGCGCCACATTCCCGTGCACGTGGTGTCCGGCAGCGAAAACGGCGAAGCCGCGCTGCACCTGGGCGCCATCGGCTATGCATTGAAGCCGGCCACGCGCGACCAGCTGATGGACGTGTTCCGCCTGATCGAAACCAAGCTCACGCAGAAGATCAAGCGCGTGCTGCTGGTGGAAGACGACGACCGCCAGCGCGACAGCGTGGTGCAGCTGATCTCGGACGACGACGTGGACATCGTGGCCGTGGGCACGGGCCAGGAAGCGCTGGCGCTGCTGCGCACCACGATCTACGACTGCATGATCATCGACCTGAAACTGCCCGACATGCAGGGCAACGAGCTGCTGCAGAAAATGGCGGCCGAGCAGCTGGCCGCGTTCCCGCCCGTGATCGTCTACACGGGCCGCAACCTGTCGCGCGCCGAGGAAGCGGACTTGCACAAGTATTCGCGGTCGATCATCATCAAGGGCGCCCGCTCGCCCGAGCGCCTGCTCGACGAAGTCACGCTGTTCCTGCACAAGGTGGAAGCGGACCTGTCGTCCGAGCGCCAGACCATGCTGCGCACGGTGCGCTCGCGCGACCGCGTGTTCGAAGGCCGCCGCATCCTGCTGGTGGACGACGACGTGCGCAACATCTTCGCCCTGACCAGCGCGCTGGAACAGAAGGGCGTGCTGGTGGAAGTGGGCCGCAACGGCTTTGAAGCCATCGAAAAGATGGACGCCAATCCCGATATCGACCTGGTGCTGATGGACGTGATGATGCCCGGCATGGACGGCCTGGAAGCGACGCGCCGCATCCGCGCCGACGCCCGCTTCGAGCGCCTGCCCATCATTGCCATTACCGCCAAGGCCATGAAGGACGACCAGGAACAGTGCCTGGCCGCCGGCGCCAGCGACTACCTGGCCAAGCCGATCGATTTATCGCGCCTGTACTCGCTGTTGCGGGTCTGGATGCCCAACGGTGAACGGGGCTGAGTACCATGCATAGCGATATCGATATCGAAATCAAAGTGTTGATGGAAGCCATCTACATGAAGTACAGCTACGACTTCCGCGAGTACACGGGCGCGTCGCAAAAGCGCCGCGTGCTGCACGCCATGCGCGACATGGGGTGCGAGACGATCTCGGCGCTGCAGGCGCGCATCATGCACGAGCCGGCCGGCTTCAGCCAGCTGCTGCAGTATCTGACGATTCCCGTGACGTCGATGTTCCGCGACCCCAGCTACTGGCTGGCGCTGCGCGAGCAGGTGATGCCGGTGCTGCGCACGTACCCGTCGCTCAAGATCTGGATCGCCGGCAGCAGCACTGGCGAGGAAGTGTATTCGATGGCGATCCTGCTCAAGGAAGAGGGCCTGTTAGAGCGCAGCATGATCTACGCCACCGACATCAACCCGCAGTCGCTGGACAAGGCGCGCAAAGGCGTGTTTCCGCTGGACGCCATGCAGGAGTACACGGCCAACTACCAGGCTGCCGGCGGCACCCGCAGCTTTTCCGACTATTACACGGCCGCCTACAACGCGGCCCTGTTCGACGGCGGCTTGTGCGAGAACGTCACGTTTGCCGACCACAGCCTGGCCACCGACGCCGTGTTTGCCGAGACGCATTTGATCAGCTGCCGCAACGTCATGATTTACTTTAAGAAGAAGCTGCAGGAGCGCGCGTTCGGCCTGTTCCACGAGTCGCTGTGCCACCGCGGCTTCCTGGGCCTGGGCAGCAAGGAAAGCATCGACTTTTCCGCGTATGCGCCCGCGTTCGAGCCCATCGTCAAACGCGAACGCCTGTTCCGCAAGCGCTGATCATGACTCCCCACGCCACCACCATCGATGCCGCGCTGGCCGGCCACCGCACGCCGATCGCAGCCGTGGTGATCGGCGCGTCGGCCGGCGGCGTGGGCGCGCTGCTCAAGCTGCTGCCGGGCTTGCCCAAGCGCTTCGGGCCCGCCATCGTGGCGGTCCTGCACGTGCCGGAAAAGCGCCAGAGCCAGCTGGCCGACGTGTTTGCCCAGCGCGTGGTGCTGCCCGTGCGCGAGGCGGCCGACAAGGAACCGCTGACCTCCGGAACGCTGTACTTTGCCGGATCGGGCTACCATTTGTCCGTTGAGTCGGATCACTGCTTTTCACTGAGCTGCGAAGCGCCCCACAATTTTGCCCGGCCGTCGATCGATGTCCTGATGGAGTCGGCGGCGGACGCGTATGGCCCGGCCTTGCTGGGTATTTTATTGACCGGTGCCAATCACGACGGCGCTGCAGGCATGGCTGCCATCGGCCGCGCCGGCGGCATGACCGTGGTGCAAGACCCCGATGATGCCGAAGTGGACACCATGCCGAAGGAAGCGATCCGTTTGCGTCGCCCGGACCTGGTGTTGCCGCTGGAGGCCATCCACACATTGCTGTTGAAGCTGGAGAAGAACTGATGCAAGCCGAGCAACCGACCAAACTGCTGATCGTCGACGATCTGCCGGAAAACCTGCAAGCCCTCAATGCCGTGATCCGGGGCCCGGGCCGCGAGATTTTCCAGGCCGGCTCCGGCGAGGACGCGCTGGCGCTGCTGCTCCAGCACGACTTTGCCATGGCCTTCCTCGACGTGCAGATGCCGGGCATGGACGGTTTCGAATTGGCCGAGCTGATGCGCGGCACGGAAAAAACCCGGCAAATCCCGATCGTGTTCGTGACGGCCGCCGGCAAGGAACTGAACTATTCGTTCAAGGGCTACGAGGCCGGCGCCGTGGACGTGCTGTACAAGCCGCTCGACTCGCGCGCCGTGCGCGGCAAGGTGGAAGTGTTCGTGGCGCTGTGGGAACAGCGCGAAGCGATGCGGCGCCAGGTGCAAGCGCTGGAACAGGCACGGCAGGCGCAGGAAGCCATGCTGGCCGAACTGAACGCGGCGCAAACCCAGTTGCAGCGGGCGCTGGCCATGCGCGACGAATTCATGTCCATGGTCTCGCACGAAATGCGCACGCCGCTCAACACGCTGTACCTGGAAACGCAGTTGCGCAAGATGCAGCTCGAACGGGGCAATATGGCCGCATTCGGCGCCGAGCAGTTGCAGCGCATGGTCGCCCGCGACGACCGCCAGATCCAGAGCATCATCCGCCTGATCGACGACATGCTCGACGTCTCGCGCATCCGCAGCGGCAAGCTGTCGCTGCGGCCGGGCTGGGTTGAACTGTCGGGCTTGCTGCGCCGGGTGGTGCACGACCTCACGCCGCAGGCGTCCACGGCCGGCTGCACCATCAGCCTCGATGCGGGCACGCCGGTGTCCGGCTGGTGGGACGAGTTCCGCATCGAGCAGATCGTCGTCAACCTGCTCACCAATGCCATGCGCTACGGCGCCCAGCAGCCGGTGGACGTGGTGCTCACCGTGGGCGAAGAACAGGTGCAGGTGGAAGTGCGCGACCAGGGCCCGGGCATTGCGCCCGAGCAGCAGCAAAAGATTTTCGAGCCGTACGAACGGGGCGTGGGCAACGAAGTGCCGTCGGGCCTGGGACTGGGCCTGTATATTTCGCGCGAACTGGCCGAAGTGCACCAGGGCACGCTGACCGTGCGCAGCGAACCGGGACAGGGCGCGGTCTTTACGCTCACGCTGCCGCGCTGCGACGCGCCGCCCGCGTAAGTTGGTCGGGTATCAGCGCGAGCTGGCTTCCTCGCGGCGCTGGATCAGGTAGGCGTTGAGGTCGTCGAACGTGATGTGGCCGCGCTGGGCGCTGTCGATATTGTCGAAATTCTTGTCCACTACCGTAAAGCCCGCCTGGCGCGCTTCTTCGCGGTTCAGGGTGCCGCTGCCGTCGGCGTCGGCATCCGCAAAACGTTTTTTCAGGTTCTGCAGCGACTGGAAGCGCAGCAAGGTCGGCGCCGGTCCGGGCGCGACATCGCGCTTGGGCTGGCGCATCGAGCGCGGCACATAGGCGTCGGAATAGGGCGTGGACACGGCGGGGCGGGTGGCGGCGGCCATCTCGGCCGGCGCCGTTTGCGCACCCACGGAAATGGCCGGGGCCATGGCCAGCATGGTGGTGGCTGCGGCGGCTGCCGCTACTTGGTATATGGTCATCATTATCTCCCCCGCATCGCGTGATGCCTGGTTCAGGGTGATACTGTGATCCGATTGGCCCAATTAAGCAATCGCTGTCGGCGTGCGCGCGGGATTCCGCCGCATGTTGTCGCCCGGAAGCATCATCCGGGGACCGCAACTTTGTCTGCCTGACCAGCTTTTCTTACTTTTTCCAGAAATCCACGTGCGCCAGCCGCGCCTCGTCCTCGCGCAGCGGACCGATCACCTCGGTCGGCCGCTGGCCGGCCGCAAACACCGTGCGGCACGGCAGCGCCAGGGTCGGATTTTCGGGATCGCTGCCCGTCAGTTGCAGCAGGCTCGCTTCCGACATCGCATACACCACGCGGCCCACGCCGCTCCAGTAGGTGCCGCCGCTGCACATGGCGCACGGCTCCGCATTCGCATACAGCGTGGCCGTAGCGAGCTCGGCAGGACTGTATCGTTGCGACGCCAGGCGCAGCGCATTCATCTCGGCATGCGCGGTGCGGTCGCTGGACGACGCGTTCATGGCCGACGCGATCACGGTGCCGTCGGCCGCCACCACCATGGCGGCGAACGGGTGGTGGCCTTGGTCGCGCGACTGCTGGGCCAGCGCCAGCACGCGGGTGAGGCATTCATGGTCCTGCTCGGTAGGTAACGGGTGGTAGGTCATCGCAGTACTCCCTGGTGCAGGTGAGGAAACGGCGGCGGCCGGCGTCCGCGCCCGGATGCCGCTCTGCCGCCAGGACGGGATTGCTTACTTCGGAATCGTGCCGTCCACGCCTTGCACGTAAAAATTCATCGACAGCAGGTCTTTTTCCGGGACCAGCACGCCGGCCGCATACTTGACGGCGCCCGACTGATCCTTGATGGGACCGGTGAACGGCGCAAAGGTGCCGGCCGTGAGCGCGGCCTTCTTCGCCTCGAAGATTTTGGCGGCATCGGCCGGCACGACCGTGTTCAGCCTGGACATCTTGACCATGCCTTCCTTGAGGCCGCCGCGGTAGTCGCCCGACTTCCAGGTGCCGGCCATCACGGCCTTGGCGGTGTCGATGTAGTAGCCGGACCAGTCGTTGGTGGCGGCCGTCAGGTGGGCCTTTGGCGCAAAGCGCGCCATGTCCGAATCCCAGCCGAATGCGTACACGCCTTTTTCCTGCGCCACCTGCAGCGTGGCCGGCGAGTCGGTGTTTTGCGCCATCACGTCCGCGCCTTGCGCCACCAGGGTTTCCGCCGCCTGGCGTTCCTTGGCCGGGTCGTACCACGAGTTCACCCAGATGACCTTGGTCTTGATCTTCGGATTCACGCTTTGCGCGCCCAGGGTAAACGCGTTGATGTTGCGGATCACTTCGGGCACGGGGAACGAGGCGATGAAGCCCAGCGTGTTCGACTTGGTCATCTTGCCGGCCAGGATGCCGTCCAGGTACGCGCCTTCATACAGGCGCGATTCATAGGTGCCCAGATTCTTGCTGCGCTTGAAACCGGTGGCGTGCAGGAAGACCACGCCGGGCGCGGTCCTGGCCACTTTTTCGGTCGGGTTCATGTAGCCGAACGAGGTGGTGAAGATCAGCTTGTTCCCTTCGGCCACCAGCTTGCGGATCACGCGTTCGGCGTCCGCACCTTCGGGCACGTTTTCCACGAACGTGGTCTTGACCTTGGCGCCCAGTTCCTTTTCCAGCGCCAGGCGGCCCTGTTCGTGGGCGTAGGTCCAGCCGGCATCTCCCACCGGGCCCACGTAGACAAAGCCGATCTTCAGCGGGTCGGCGGCGAACGCCGGGGCGGCGGTCAGGGTCAGGGCGGCGGTAGCCAGGGCGGTGGCCACGAAGTTTGCCAGTACAGTGCGACGATTCAGCATACGTTTTCCTCGGTAGTGAACAGTGAACGATTAAAAATGGTATTCCGCGCGGACCATCGGCGTGCGGGCGGTGGCGCCGTTGTTGTCGTGGTCCGAATTGCCGAACTTGTTTTTCCAGTACTGGTATTCCACGCCCACCTTGAACGTGTTTTTCGGCGCGCCGACGGCGCCGCTCATGTCGTACATGATCTGCATGTCGATATTGGTTTCCGGCGCGGTGCCGCCGCCGAATTCATTGGTGCCCTTGGCGGTGATGAAGTTGGCGTAGCCTTCAAAGCTGAGCGGAATGCCCAGGGTGAACGGGATGCCCCAGGCGCCCGTGAGCATGGCGTGGGTCTTGTACGAGTAGCGCGGCGTGGCCTGGTTGGTAAACGTGTTGTACGGCGCATTCGATTCCCAGATCGCCAGCAGGCTCACGTCCAGGAAGCCCGGCACGTCGAACATCAGGGTGGGGCCGGCGACGACCATGCGCTTCTTGGAGTTGTAGCCGGCGTCGGTCTTGCTGTTGTAGTCGAAACCGGCAGTGGCGCCCACGCTGCGCACGGGACCGAACGCATAGCTCTTGCCCGCGATCTTGCCGAAGTCCAGCGTGTGGCGGTACACCGCATACGCTTCGTGGGCGCCGCTGTTGGAACCGGCCGCCGACGGATCGAGTTCGGACGACATCAGCAGGTCGACGCTGATGAAGTTCTTGCCGTACTTGTAGCCCGAGACGTGGCTGAAGTTGACGATGTTCTTGGTGATGTCGTTGTCGTTGAACGGTTCGGCGAACTTGGTGCCGTAACGGTAGCTCAGCGACGTGTCGCTCCAGTCGGCGGCGTGGGCGGTGCAGGTGGCAAGGACGGCGAGTGCAGCGGTGCAGCGGATCAGGCGGGATGACATGCGCGAACTCCAGTGGGTTGGACAAGGGACAGAACTTTTTGTATCCAATCGCTGTAACCGATTGGATACTATGTTCTTTTTATTCAAGCAAGTACCGGGCCAGCATGCGTGGTGCGCACCAGGGCCTGATCAACAGCCCGACAGCGCCTCGGCCAGGTTGACCTTGCGGTCCTGGTCGGACAGGTGCAGCCGCGCTTCCAGTTCCAGCAGGTGGTGTTCGATCAGGTGGATCGCCTCGCGGGCCTTGCCCTGTTCGATCAGCGTGGCCAGGTCCTGGTGCTCGTCGTTCTCGCACATGGCGCTGCCGGGCGTCTCGTACAGCGCGATGATCAGCGAGCAGCGCGACACCAGTTCATGCATGAACCGCTGCAGCACGTGGTTGCCCGCCAGCTCCGCCAGCAGCAGGTGGAACTCGCCGCCCAGGCGTATCCAGCCGGCGCGGTCGCCGCTGCGGCGGGCCGCGTCTTCGGCTGCCAGCGCGGCGCGGATCTGCTGCAGCGACGCGGGCGTGGCGTGACGGATCACCAGCGGCACGATCTCGCGTTCGAGCGCGCGGCGGGCGGCAAAGATGTCGCGCGCTTCCTGCGGCGTGGGGGACGCGATCACCGCGCCCCGGTTGGGGCGCAGCTCGATGATGCGGTCGTGCGCGAGCCGCTGCAGGGCCTTGCGCACGGTGGTGCGGCTCACCTGGTACAGCTCGCAGAAATCGGCCTCGCCCAGGTGGGTGCCGGGAGGCAGGCGGTGGCTCATGACGGCGTTGACGACCGCCTTGTAAATGCGCATGTCGATGGCGGTGGTACCGCGTTTGACGACAGCTTGATCGGCTTTGCGCTGGTCGGACATTGATGGACTCCATAGTAGTGGTGCTACCGCTGTAAAGCAGGAAGCGTGCTAGCGGGCGGCAAAAAACCGGCGCACGGATTGTGTACGAAATCACTTTGTTTCGGATCCGACCGCACGCTTTTGGGGAGGCGGGCATCCCGCTTTAGTGCAGGGTGCACGGCAAAGCGGCGCGTTGCGGGCGGGGCCGCGTGGCATGCTAATTGCGTGTTCTGCCGCATCCGATTTGTATACGATGAAGGAAAGCCCCGATGACTGAACCGCGCTTGCAGATGCTGGGCGTCTCCAAGATCTACCCGTCGGTGGTGGCCAACGCCGACGTCCATCTGACCGTGATGCCGGGCGAGATACACGCCGTGCTGGGCGAAAACGGCGCCGGCAAAAGCACGCTGATGAAGATCATCTACGGCGTGGTCAAGCCGGACGACGGCCAGATCATGTGGGAAGGCCGGCAAGTGCATATCAACTCGCCGCACGACGCGCGCAAGCTGGGCATCGGCATGGTGTTCCAGCACTTCGCGCTGTTCGAAACGCTGACGGTGGCCGAGAACATCGCGCTGGCGCTGGACGACAAGATGACGCCCGGCGCACTGGCGCCGCGCATCCGTGCCGTCTCCGAACAATACGGGCTGCCGCTCGACCCGGACCGGCGCGTGCACAGCATGTCGGTGGGCGAGCGCCAGCGCGTGGAAATCGTGCGCTGCCTGCTGCAGTCGCCCAAGCTGCTGATCATGGACGAACCGACGTCGGTGCTCACGCCCGATGCGGTGCTCAAACTGTTCGAGTCGCTGCGGCGCCTGGCGCGCGAGGGCGTGAGCATCCTGTACATCAGCCACAAGCTCGACGAAATCCAGGCGCTGTGCGACAAGGCGACGGTGCTGCGCGGCGGGCGCGTATCCGGCACCGCGCTGCCGCGCGAGGAAAGCGCGCGGTCGCTGGCGGAACTGATGATCGGCCGCGAACTGCCCGTGTGCGTGAGCACCCCGCGCGCGCCGGGCGACGTGCTGCTCGATATCGCGGCCCTCACCATCGCCAGCGACGATCCGTTCGGCACGCAACTCAAGGACATCAACCTGGCGCTGCGCAGCGGCGAGATCGTGGGCATAGCCGGCATCTCGGGCAACGGCCAGCAGGAACTGTTAAAGGCCATTTCGGGCGAGCGCACGCTGGGCGCGCGCGAAGGCGCCATCCGCCTGGGCGGCCAGGACGTGGGAACGCTCGATGCCGCCCAACGGCGCCAGCGGGGCCTCGGTTTCGTGCCCGAGGAGCGGCTGGGACGCGGCGCCGTGCCCGACCTGTCGCTGGCCGACAATGCGCTGCTGACCGGTTATGTGCCACCGGCCACGGGAATGCTCAAGCGCGGCCTGGTGGACCGCGCCGCCGTGGGCGCGTTCGCGCGCGGCGTCATCGCGCGCTTCCAGGTCAAGTGCGGCGGCGAACGGTCGGCCGCCGCCAGCCTCTCGGGCGGCAACCTGCAAAAATTCATCGTGGGCCGCGAGATCATGCTGGCGCCGAAAGTGATGGTGTTCGCCCAGCCCACGTGGGGCGTGGACATCGGCGCGGCCATGCTGATCCGCCAGGCCATCATCGACATGCGCGACGCCGGCGTGGCGGTGCTGGTGCTGTCGGAGGAAATCGAGGAGCTGTTCATGCTCAGCGACCGCATTGCCGTGCTGGCGGACGGCCGCCTGTCGCGCGCGGTGCCCGCCAGCGCCACCAGCATCAACGAAGTGGGCGTGTGGATGAGCGGCGACTTCGATCATCACGCCACCGTATCGACAGAAGGAGCACCGCATGTCCCGGCTTGAAAAACGTCCCGAACCCTCCCGCCGCATGATGCTGGCGTCGCCCCTGATTGCCGCGGCGGCCATGCTGGCCACCGGCTCGCTGCTGTTCCTGTTCATCGGCCAGGCGCCGCTGCACGCGTTTTACGTGTACTTCATCAAGCCGTGGACCACGCTGTACGGCGTGGGCGAGCTGTTATTGAAAGCCACGCCGCTGATCTTGTGCGGGGTGGGGCTGGCGATCGGCTTCCGGGCCAACGTCAACAACATCGGCGCCGACGGCCAGCTGACGGTGGGGGCGATTGCCGCCGGCGCCGTGGCGCTGCACTTCCAGGACGTGGCAGCGTGGTGGGTGCTGCCGCTGATGCTGCTGGCCGGCGCCGTGGGCGGCATGCTGTGGGCGGCGATCCCCGCGCTGCTGCGCACCCGTTTTAATACCAGCGAAATCCTGGTGAGCCTGATGCTGGTGTACGTGGCGTATCACCTGCTCAGCTACCTGGTGCACGGGCCGATGCGCGATCCGGACGGCTTCAATTTTCCGCAATCGAAAATGTTCAGCGAGTCGGCCACCTTGCCGCTGCTGGTGGAAGGCCTGCGCCTCAATGCCGCGTTTATCCTGTCGCTGATCGCGGCGGCGGCGGCGTGGTTCTTCTGCCGCCACACCTTTGCCGGCTACCGCATGCAGGTGAGCGGCATGGCGCCCGCCGCCGCGCTGTACGCGGGCTTCAGCGAGCCGCGCAACGTGTGGCTGGCCTTCATGGTCAGCGGCGCGCTGGCCGGCGTGGCGGGCGTGGGGGAGGTGGCCGGTCCGCTGGGCCAGCTGCAGCCGTCGGTGTCCCCGGGCTACGGCTTTGCCGCCATCATCGTCGCGTACGTGGGACGCCTGCATCCGCTGGGCGTGGTGCTGTCGGCGCTGCTGATGTCGCTGCTGTACATCGGCGGCGAAACCGCGCAGATCGAGCTGGGCGCGCCGTCGGCGATTACCGGCGTGTTCCAGGGTCTGCTGCTGTTTTATCTGCTGGCGGCCGACCTGTTCATCCACTACCGCATCAAATCGCATCAACGCCTGCCTGGAGTGCCCGCATGATGACCACCGAACTGTTGATCGCCTTCCTCGCCAGCACCGCCGGCGCGGCCACGCCGCTGGTCGTCGCTTCCATGGGCGAGCTGGTGACGGAACGCTCCGGCGTGCTCAATCTGGGCATGGAGGGCATGATGCTGGTGGGCGCCGTCACCGGTTTCGGCGTCACGCTGGCCACCGGCAGCATGACGATCGGCCTGCTGGCGGCCATGGCGGCGGGCATGCTGATGGCGCTGATCTTCGGCTTCCTCGTGCTCACGCTGCAAACCAACCAGGTGGCCACAGGGCTGGCGCTCACGCTGTTCGGCATCGGCGTCTCGGCTTTTCTCGGCCGCGGCTTCGTGGGCCAGACCGTGGCGCGCATGCCCAACCTGCAGTTTCCCGTGCTGTCGGACCTGCCGTTCGTCGGGCCGCTGCTGTTTCGCTTTGACGCCATGGTGTACGCGTCGGTGGCGCTGGTGGTCGTCATCGGCTGGATGCTGGCGCGCACCCGGCTGGGGCTGGTGATCCGCGCGGTGGGCGAGTCGCCGCACAGCGCCCACGCCATCGGCTTCAACGTGATTGCGCTGCGCTATGGCACGGTGCTGTTCGGCGGCGCCATGGCCGGTCTGGGCGGCGCCTACCTGTCGCTGGCGTTGACGCCGATGTGGGTGGAAGGCATGACGGCAGGACGCGGCTGGATCGCGCTGGCGCAGGTGGTGTTTGCGACCTGGAAGCCGCGCGGCGTGCTGGTGGGCGCGTACCTGTTCGGCGGCGTGACGGTATTGCAGTTCCACGGCCAGGGCATGGGGCTGGCGATTCCGTCCGAGTTCCTGTCGATGCTGCCGTACGTGGCCACCATCGTGGTGCTGGTGTTCATCTGCCGCAATCCGCAGACCATCCTGTTGAACAAGCCCATGTCGCTAGGGCAGAACTTCAAACCGGACTGACCAGGCCCGGCCGCGACCAGGCGCCATGCCGTATCATGGCGCTTTCAATGATGGGAACGCGGCGTGCAGCAGACGGTCAACATTACCCTGGCGGAGCAGGGCTGGACCTTCGAGGCCCAGGCGCCGGCGTCCGTGCTGGAGGCGGCCGAACGGGCCGGCATCCGCCTGCCCAGCTCGTGCCGCAACGGCACCTGCCGCACCTGTCTGTGCCGGCTCGAGCGCGGCGCCATCCACTACCGGATAGACTGGCCGGGCGTGAGCCCCGATGAAAAACGCGCAGGGTTTATTTTGCCGTGCGTGGCCGTGGCCGACACCGACCTGGTGCTCGATGTCCCGGCTGCCCGCCGCACGGCAGCCGGCTAGTCGGCCTTGCCGTTGCGCAGGCGGTTGAGCAGCGCCTCGGTGGATGCGCTGAGCGGCACGCCGTGGCGGCGCAGCAGCTGGATGTGCAGCACCAGGTTTTCCAGCACCAGCTTGGCCGCAACGGCCAGCAAGGTCAGTTGCTTGTCTTCCTCGCTGAAGTTGTCCATGGCGTCGGCCATGTCGCACAGGTGGTTGGCGATCAGGCCGCGCAATGCTTCTTCCTCGAACGGCAGGTCGGCAAAATCGATCGGGTCTTCTTTTTCCACTTCCTGCATCAGCAGTTCCAGCTTTTGCGGCGTGATCGACATGCGGGGCTCCGGGGGTGGTTGACGCGCTCTCATTTTACCCACACGGCGACGCTGCGCGGCTATAGCGCGCGCAAGCGGCGCATGCGCAACACCACGCCGACCCCGGCAAACAGGTTGAAGCCGATCACGCCGTAGAGCAGGGCCCGCACGCCAACCGACACCAGCGCCGATTCCTGCTGCAGCATGGCGCCGGTGATGGGGCTGAGCGCCATCACCAGCGCCGGCACGGTGGAAACGCCCAGGTACCAGAGAATGCGTCTGAACTTGGCGCGTTTGGATGCCTCGTCGGTGTAGATTTCCGCTGGGCGTCCGTCGGCGGGACGCGCGGTGCGCCAATATTGCCAGCCATAGTAGCTGGCCACGTGCTCCCAGCCCGCATCGGCGTACAACTGGCGGTAATGGTGCTTGCCCGGCCCGAATTCATAGTCCATGCGGTACACCATGCTCCCCGGTGCGCTCCTGGCAAACGTGTAGGCGCCCAGCAGGCCTACCGACGTCAAATGCAGGCCGCGTTCCGCCTGCGCCGCCAGCCATGCCTGCTCGGCCAGATCCTGCCAGGGCCACCAGAATTTATACTTGCGTACCACGTCCATCACCTCTTCCTAATCCGGTTGCGCCAGCCAGCCGGCGTTGTCCAGCAAGCGCCTGGTGCGCGCCAGCTGCGCCTGCAGTACTGCGGTGCCGTCCGCCGTTAGCGCATAGATCTTGCGGCGGTCTTCCTCGCGCACCATGACGATCAGCTTCTGCTTCTCGAGCATGGTGAAAGCGCCGTACAGCGTGCCCGGCCCGATGCGGACTTCGCCGCCGCTCATGTCCGCTACGCGCTGCATGATGCCGTAGCCATGGCGCGGCTCATCCAGGCTTAGCAGGATATAAAAAGTCGATTCGCTCAACGGCAGGTAGTTGCTTACATCCATATTTTTCCCAGACACTAGATCGCCAGACGACATATCGCTTGACGATATATCGCGAAGCGACATAATATCATTTTAACCGCACCGACCCCATGCCGATCGTGCGGCACCTGCGTCGCCCCGGTGCCAGCCGGTGACAACGCGTCCGTCCACCCCAGATCAAGAGTCGAATCATGATAGAAGTTATGAAGGCGAGCAAGTCTTTCGGAGCCATCCGCGCGTTGCACCAGGTGTCGCTCCAGGCGCGCAATGGAGAAATCACCTGCCTGCTCGGTCCCAACGGGGCCGGCAAGACCACCTTGCTGCGCATGCTGCTGGGCTTGATGCCGCGCGATAGCGGCGACCTCCGCGTCGATGGGCTCGATCCCGCGCTCGCTCCGGCAGCGGTGCGGGCGTCGATCGGTTTCCTGCCCGATCAGGCGGGTCTGTACGACCGCCTGACCACGCGCGAATACCTGACCTATTTCGCCCGCCTGGGCGGCATGGCGATGGCGGCGGCCCAGGCGCGCATCGACGACGCCGTGCGCATCTTCGAACTGGCGGACATCATCGACCGCCGCATTCTGGGCTTTTCGCAGGGCCAGCGCATGAAGGTGTCGGTGGCCCGCGCCACGCTGGCCAATCCGCGCAACCTGATCCTCGACGAACCCACGCGGGGGCTGGACGTGATGAGCGCGCGCAGCCTGCGCCGGGCATTGCTGACCTTGCGCGATGCCGGCTGCTGCATCATCCTGTCCACGCACATCATGCAGGAAGTGACCCAACTCAGCGACCATATCGTGGTGATGGCGCGGGGCAGCGCGATTGCGTCCGGTTCGCAACAGATGCTGCGTGAACTGACGGCGGCGGAAGACCTGGAGGAAGCGTTCGTCAGCCTGGTCGATGACAAAACCGTGGAGGCCGCATGAACACGCTGTGGGTGGTCATGCAAAAAGAATTGCGCGAGTCGCTGCGCGACCGCCGCACGCTGCTGCTGTTGCTGCTGTTCGTGTTCGTCTACCCGGCGCTGCTGGGTTTGCTACTGAGCGACCGCATCCAGGAAAGCGGCGCGGACCGTGGCAGCTTCGCCCATGTGGTGGTGGCCGCTTCAACAGATGCGCCGGCCCTGGCGGCCTTCCTGCGCCGACAAGGCGCGGACGCCACCGTGGTCGCGGGGCGTTACGCTGCCGAGACCGCCTATCGCGAAGACCCGGAGCGCATCGGCATCGTGCTCGATCAGCAGGCGCCCGCCGGCATCCGCCAGGCCGCGTTGTACTACGACAGCACGGGCGTGCCGCCGTCGGCGTACGTCCGGCTGGTGGGACTGGTGCAGCAGTTTAATGTGGACGCTTACCGCCGCCTGCTGCCGCCCGCGCAGGGCGGGCAGACGCATGCGCTTGCCACCGTCCAGGAACACGATGTCAGCTCCAGCGGCCAGCGCGCCGGGCAGCAGATCCGCGGCTTCATCGGCCTGTTCTTCATGCCCGCCTTCTTTTTATGCATGAGCACGATCATCGATAACTCCGCCGGCGAACGCGAGCGCAAAACCATGGAGGTGTTGCTGGCACAGCCGATCAAGGCCGGTTATCTGATCGCCGGCAAATGGCTGGGCGCAGCGGTGGTGGGCATAGTCGGGTTGTCGCTGGAGCTGGCCCTGGTCCATGGCGTGATGAGCTGGCTTCCGCTGGCGCAGATCGGCCTGTCCTGGAATGTCTCCACCGCCCGGATCACGGGGCTGATCCTGGCGACGGTCTCGCTGCCCATGTTTGCCGCCGCCGCCGAACTGGCGCTGGCGCTGAACGCACGTTCCTACAAGGAGGCGCAAACTACCGTGGGCATGCTGGCCATGTTGCCGCTGCTGGCGTCGGTATTGTTCGGCATGTTCGACAACAGCAGCGCCCATGCCCAGTGGCTGCCTTTGCTCAGCAATCAGCAGCTGATGTCGCAACTGGCATCCGGCGCCGCCGTGCCGGCGGGACAGTATGCGCTGACCTGGCTGGTCAACCTGGCTTGGGCGGCGCCGTTCATCCTGTATGCGATCGCGCGCGTGCAGTCGCCCAAGTACCTGGCGACCGTCTGACGATGCTCACGCCGGCGGGACGCCGTAGTAGCCGAGGAACATGTCCACGGTCGCCTCCACCACGGTCGTCTGGGTGGCGGCGTCGAGCGGCGGCTGGCTCAGCGTGACCTGGGGCCAGAAGGCAAACGTTTTTAATTGCCCCTGCAGCATGTGCGACGCCAGGACCGGGTCCGCCGGGCGCAGCGCGCCGTCGGCCTGGGCGGCGCGCAACCAGCGCGTCATGCCTTCTTCCTTGGCGCTCAAGCGCGCCACCATCTCGTGCGCGCGTGCGGGCGAATGGATGGCCTCGGCAATGGCCACGCGCGCCAGATCGAGGAAATAGGCATCCTGCAGCATGTTCATCTTGTCCCACAGCAGTCCCAGCAATTGCTCGCGGAGCGGGCGGGCGGGGTCGTACGGCGTTTCCGTCAGCGCCGCGCTGCTGCACCACAGTTGCTGCAGGATCTGCGCGAACAGCTCGTCCTTGCTGGGAAAATGGTTGTAGACGGTGCGCTTGGAAACACCGGCCGTGGCGGCGATCTTGTCCATGCTGGTGGCTTCGAAGCCGCTGGCGCGGAACTCGGCAATGGCGGCATCGACGATGGCCTGGCGCTTGCGGTCGGTCAGTTTGAGGGGGGCGTTCATGGCTTTATTTTACACCGGGTAGTTTACTTATTCAAAAACTGGAACTACACTGTGTAGTGTAAATCCAACCGTTGAGGTAACCCCATGGCCCAATCATCTGTGATCGCCGAAGCTGCTGCCAACAATCTCGATGCGCTGACCGCGCCCGGCGCCCCGCGCACGCGCGGCGGCAAATTCCGCAACCCCGCGCGCATGCAGCAGATGGGACTGCTCAAGGGCCTCAGCATCATGGTGCGCATGTTGTTCGACAAGCCGGCCGATACCGTGCCGCGCGCCGCCATACCCGTTCACGCGATCACGCAGCAGCAGCTAGTGGCTGCTCCGGATCGCACCCTGTTCCGCCTGGGCCATTCGACCGTCTTGCTCAAGCTCGACGGCGCCTTCTGGCTGACCGACCCCGTGTTTTCGGAACGCGCCTCGCCGGTGCAGTGGGCCGGCCCGCAGCGTTTCCACCGGCCGCCGATCGACATCGCCGACCTGCCGCCCATCAAGGGCATCATCCTGTCGCACGACCATTACGACCACCTCGATTATGCCGCCGTGATGGCGCTGGCCGGCCAGACCGAACACTTCATCACGCCGCTGGGCGTGGGCGACCGCCTGATCGGCTGGGGCATTCCCGCGCACAAGGTGCGCCAGCTGGGCTGGTGGCAGAGTACGCAGGTGGACGGCGTACGGCTGCTGGCCACGCCGGCCCAGCACTTCTCCGGCCGTGGCTTGAACGACCGCAACAAGACGCTGTGGGCGTCGTTCGTGATCGAGCACCGCGAGGCGCGGATCTTCTTTTCCGGCGACAGCGGCTACTTCGACGGCTTCAAGGAAATCGGCCGCCGCTACGGGCCGTTCGATCTGACCATGGTGGAGACGGGCGCCTACGATCCGCAATGGCCGGACGTGCACATGCAGCCGGAGGAATCGCTGCAGGCCCACATCGACCTGCGCGGCAAGGTCATGCTGCCGATACACAATGGCACGTTCGACCTGTCGCTGCATCCGTGGCACGATCCGTTTTCCCGCATCGCGCAACTGGCGGCCGAACGCCGGCTGCCGCTGGCCACGCCGGAGATCGGCATGGCGCTCGACATCATGCAGCCGATGGCGCAAGGGCAGTGGTGGGCGCCGCTGGTGCAGCAGGAAGCGGCCGCGCGCGCGCAAGCGGCGTAAGGCTGCGCTCTGCGGGACAGCGCCGACGTCAGGCGGCGACGTTGATGAACTTGCCGATGGTCTGACCGAGGGAATTGACCTGCGGCCGGCTGGCCGTCAATTCCGCCGGCAGGGTCTGCTCGGACCGTGCCGGCCGTTCGATGGCGCGATTGAGGTTGATGGCGGGCGCCGGCGACGGGGCCGGCCGCGCGGCAGTACTTTCGCGCTGGCTTTGCGCCAGCGTTTCCCGATCCCTGCTCAGCTGATTCTGGCTTTGATCCAGGCGCGCAGTGTCCTGGTTGACACGCGTTTCGCCATTTTGTACCTGCCTTTCGGCACGGACTACCGCAGATTGCAACGCGCTGACAGAAGTGACGGTAACCACAACGTTTTCCCCTCGAGCCTACAAAACCGGGCATGGTACTGCAGAGTTGATGACATTCAAATAAAGATTAGGCGAGAAAAACAAAAAAGGCAAGCGGGCAATACGATTATTGGTCGGCCATGGCCCATGACGGCGCCATGCGGTCTGGCGGCCGACGGCCAGCGGTTTTTTGTTGTATTTACTGCGATTAACATCCGTTGTCGTGGCGGCAGCGTTGTCCGCGCCGCTATAATCAATGATCAACATTGAACATTACCCTATGAATTTGCAGCGCCTCGCTAATTTTCTCGGTATGTCGAAGACGACCGTGAGCCGGGCATTGAACGGGTATCCCGAGGTCAACGTTAAAACCCGCGAGCGCGTGCTGCAGGCCGCCAAGGACGCCGGCTACCAGCCCAACCCCATGGCGCGCAGCCTGGCGCTGGGACGCAGCAATGTGTACGGGTTGATTTTCCCGTTGCTCACCTCGGACCTGGGCGATCCGATGTTCCTCGACGTGGTCGCGGGGATGTCCGGCGCGCTCGAACAATTCAACAAGCACCTGATTCTTGCCCCGGTGTCGCCGGGCACCGAGCAGCGCGCGTACCAGCAGATCGTGCTCGGGCGCCGCGTGGACGGCCTGGTGGTGTCGCGCACGCTGGTGCACGACGAACGCATTGCCTTCCTCACCCAGTCCAAGTTTCCGTTCATCGCCCATGGCCGTACCCAGCAAAGCGCGCCTTACGCCTGGTTCGACTACGACCACGCGGCCGGCGTGGAGCTGGCGCTGGAACGCCTGCTGGCGCTGGGCCACCGCCGCGTGGCGCTGATCAGCGCCTCGCTCGACCTGAACTTTGCGCGCGAGCGGCGCGACAGTTTTATCGCGTCGATGGCGGCGGCCGGGCTGGCCGTCGATCCGCGCTACCTGATTGCCGACTGCAGCGACCGCCGCACGGGTCACCAGGCCATGCAGCAGTTGCTGGCCTGCTCGCCGCGCCCCAGCGCCGTCATCGTCGACAACCACATGTCCGGCGCCGGCGTGGTGCGCGCCATGCGCGACGCCGGCATCGAGATGGGCCGGGACATGTCGGTGGTGGTGTGGGGCAGCATGGCCGATTCTCTGGCCGGCGGCAACGTCGCCACCATCGACCAGCCCGAACCGCGCAAGGCCGGCGCGCGCATGATCGAAATGCTGCTGGCGCTGGTGAACGGCACCCCGGCCGCCGACCTGCAGGAACTGTGGCAGCCGGTGCTGTTGCCGGGCGCGACGATCGGGGTGTGCAGCGAGCACTGACGCGGCCGGTCAACCGTAGTCGGGCAGGTCGATCTTGCGCGCGTTGCGCGCAAAGCCGTTGTTGATCAAGCCGCGCAGCACAGGCGTGCTGGCCAGGCGCAGCGCGCCGTGCAGCAGCATCAAACCGATCTTCGTGTGCGGCCACAGCATGCGCGGCACGATTTTCGGGATGTCCTGGCCTTCTGCCACGAAGGGACGCATCACCCGCTCGTACGCTGCCACTGCTGCGGTTCGATCCGCTGAACGCGCCAACTCGCCAGCGAGCACATAGCCGCCCACGATGGCCAGCGAGGTGCCGATGCCGGACAGCGGTGTCGGGCACCAGGCAGCGTCACCGGTGAGCACCACGCGTCCACTGGCCCAGCGCTTCATGTGCACCTGGCGCAGCACGTCGAAATAAAAATCATCCACGTCTTTCATCACCGCCAGAATGCGCGGGAACTCCCAGCCGTCATGGGCAAATTTCTCGAGGATGAACCGGCGCTGTTGCTGCGGCGTCCAGTCGTTTTCGCCCGCCGGCTTTTTTTGAATGCCCAGGTAGGCCCCCAGCCTGTCATCGAGCGCAGGTTTGAGCACGGCGCCCCGGCCGTCGACCGTGTTGTACTGGCGCGCATAGGGGCTATCCGTCGGCAGGCGCGGAACGCTGAAGTAGGCGACCGTGAGGTCCATCCAGCGCACCTCGTTTTCGCCGGGGAAAACCAGTTCACGGGTGGATGAGCCGACGCCCTCGGCTACCACCACCACATCGTAGCGGGCCTGCTGGCCGCTGGCGAAGGTGACGTCTACGCCGTTGTCATCCTGCGCGATTTTTGCGATGCTGTCGCCGAAGCGAAAATGGGCCTTGTCGCTGGCTGCGTCGTAGATGATGCGGGCGATATCGCCCCGGCGGATTTCCATCTCGGCGGTCGGGCCGCTGTCGTTATCCGAATCTTTTGCTGCGAAGCGGGCGACCACGCGGTCGCTTTCGTCCACCCAGTCGGTGCCCCTTTCCTTGGTGCTGCGGGCCAGCGCCCGGTCCTCCAGCCCCATTTTGCGCAGCACTTCGCGGGCATTGCCGCGCACGTCGACGTTCTGGCCGCCGTCACGAAACACCGGTGCGCGTTCGACGACGTCGATGTCGAAACCGGCTTTGGTCAGCCACCAGGCGGTGGTCGTGCCGGCGACACTGGCGCCGGTGATCAGGATGCGTTGAGACATGATGGCTCCTCAAAAAAAGCCATCATACAGGTTTACATCACGCGTGATATATCTAGGTCGTGCCGTGCTCGAGGTTGGCGATCAGGCGGTCGAGCAGGTCGACCAGTACGGACGCTTCCTGTTCCGAGAAACCTGTCACGCCCAGCGCATTCACCTTGAGCAGTACGTCGCGGCCGGTAGCGGCAGCGGCGCGGCCGGCGTCGGTCAGGCAGACGTTGGCCGCGCGCTTGTCAGTGGCGAGCATCGTGCGTTCGATCAGGGCGGCCGCTTCAAGCTTGTCGAGCAGCGCCACCATCGCCGGCTGCTTGACCGCGGACGCGCGCACCAGATCGCGTTGCAGCATCGGGCCTTTCCAGGACAGCAGCAGCAGCGGACCGACCAGCGCGAGCGTCAGGCCATGCTTGCGCAGCTCGGCGTCGACCGTGCGGTTGAACACGCGCGCCGCATGGTTGGCGAGATAGCCAGGCGCAACCGCAGCTTCGGGATGAATGTCATTTTGCATGACCGCAGCATAGTCGAGCGGGCGCTGGTTCGACAATAGTTACTTCGGCTGCGCTGCCGTGGTGACGACCAGATGGTTAAGATTGCGTGGCGACAGCGTTCGCTTCGATCTCGAACAGCATGCCATCGAGCGCCAGCCGTGGCACCGGGATCAGGGTGCAGGCCGGCGGCGGGGCGTCGCCCCAGGCTGCGCGCAGCGCGGTGCTGAAGATGGCCAGCTTGGCTTGGTCGTGGTCGACGATCAGCGCGGTCACCTTGGCCACTTGCGCCAGGGTGGCGCCGGCCGCTTGCAGCGCGGCGCGCAGGTTCACCAGTGCTTGCTCTACCTGCGTGGCAAAATCCTCCGACAGCACGCCGTTGACGTCTTCGCCACCCTGGCCGGCGACATAGACCAGCCGCGTGGGGGCGCTGGCGACGACGACGTGGGTGTAGCCGTTGGGGCGCGGGTCGTACAGGGTTGCGGGATTGATGAATTGCATGGAAGCCTCCTGGGTGATCAATCCCGCCAGTCTACAACCTCAATGCAAGTTGAGGTCAAGCTGTCCTACATATTGCGGCGATACTGTCCTCCCACCTCGAACAGGGCCGTGGTGATCTGTCCCAGCGAGCACACGCGTACGGCGTCCATCAGCCGTTCGAACACGTTGGCGTTGTCGATGGCGGCCTGCTGCAGGGCGGCCAGCGCCTGCGGCGATGCGCTGGCGTGGCGCGCGTGGAAGTCGGCCAGGCGCTGCAGCTGCGACTGCTTTTCGTCGTCGGTGGAGCGGGCCAGTTCGATCTTCTGCGGCGCGTCGCCGGCCTTCGGGTTGCGGAAGGTGTTGACGCCGATGATGGGCAGCGTGCCGTCGTGCTTTTGCTGCTCGTACAGCATCGACTCTTCCTGGATCTTGCCGCGCTGGTAGCCCGTTTCCATCGCGCCCAGCACGCCGCCGCGCTCGGCGATGCGCTCGAACTCCTGCAGCACCGCTTCTTCCACCAGGTCGGTCAGCTCGTCGATGATGTACGCGCCCTGGCTCGGGTTCTCGTTCCTGGCCAGGCCCCATTCGCGGTTGATGATCAGCTGGATCGCCAGCGCGCGGCGCACCGAGTCGTCGGTGGGCGTGGTGATCGCCTCGTCGTACGCATTGGTATGGAGCGAATTGCAGTTGTCGTAGATGGCGATCAGCGCCTGCAGCGTGGTGCGGATGTCGTTAAAATCGATCTCCTGCGCGTGCAGCGACCGGCCCGACGTCTGCACGTGGTACTTGAGCTTTTGCGAGCGGTCGTTGGCGCCGTACTTGTCGCGCATGGCCACGGCCCAGATGCGGCGCGCCACGCGGCCCAGCACCGTGTATTCCGGGTCCATGCCGTTGGAGAAGAAGAACGACAGGTTGGGCGCAAAATCGTCGATGTGCATGCCGCGCGCCAGGTACGCTTCCACGAACGTAAACCCGTTCGACAGCGTAAAGGCCAGCTGCGACACCGGGTTGGCGCCCGCTTCGGCGATGTGATAGCCGGAGATCGACACCGAATAAAAATTGCGTACCTGGTGGTCCACGAAATACTGCTGGATGTCGCCCATCACCTTCAATGAAAACTCGGTGGAGAAGATGCAGGTGTTCTGTCCCTGGTCTTCCTTGAGGATGTCCGCCTGCACCGTGCCGCGCACGTTTTGCAGCACCCACGCGCGCAGTGTTGCCGCCTCGCCGGCGTCGGGCTGGCGCCCGTGTTGGGCCGCGAATCGGTCGATCTGCTGGTCGATGGCCGTGTTCATGAACATGGCCAGAATGGTGGGCGCCGGGCCGTTGATGGTCATCGACACCGACGTGCTCGGGCTGCACAAATCAAAGCCGTCGTACAGCACCTTCATGTCGTCGAGCGTGGCGATCGATACGCCCGAGTTGCCCACCTTGCCGTAGATGTCGGGCCGCAGCGCCGGGTCGGCGCCGTACAGGGTGACCGAATCGAACGCGGTGGACAGGCGCTTGGCGTCCATGCCGGTGGAAACCAGCTTGAAACGGCGGTTGGTGCGGAAGGCGTCGCCCTCGCCGGCAAACATGCGGGTGGGGTCCTCTCCCTCGCGCTTGAACGGGAACACGCCGGCCGTGTAGGGAAACGCGCCCGGCACGTTTTCCAGCATCAGGAAGCGCAGGATCTCGCCGTGGTCCTCGAAGCGCGGCAGCGCCACCTTGCGGATGCGGGTGCCGGACAGCGTGTGCTGCACGAGGCGCGTGCGCAGTTCCTTGTCGCGGATGGTGGTGACGTAGTCGTCGCCGTCATATGCGGCCTGCAGCGCGGGCCATTGCGCCAGCAGCTTTTTGGGGCCGGCGTCCATGGCGGCATCGCGTTCATCGATTAATGCGGCGATCGCCGCGTGAATCGACGCACCAGTCGCCGCACCGGTCGCCGCATCGATGCCGGCCGGCTGACCGGCGGCGGCCAGCATGCGTCCGGATTCGGTCAGCTGCTGGCGTTCGCGCGCCAGCGTCACTTGCCGGCGCGTGGTGCGGTGGTAGCCGCGCACGGTGTCGGCGATCTCCGCCAGGTAGCGCGCCCGCGCCGGCGGCACGATCACGTGCTTGCCGGTGGAGTGGCGCACGGTTTGAAGACCGGCGGCCGGTGCCAGCTTGCCGGCGCCGGTGCGCAGGCCGCAGCGCGCCAGCAAGGGCAAGAGGCCCTGGTACAAGGCGGTGACGCCGTCGTCGTTGAAGCGCGACGCTTGGGTGCCGTACACGGGCATCTCGTGCGGCGGCACGCTCCACAGCTCGCGGTTGCGCTGGTACTGCTTGGCGACGTCGCGCAGCGCGTCCTGCGCGCCCTTGCGGTCGAACTTGTTGATGGCGATGACGTCGGCAAAATCGAGCATGTCGATTTTTTCCAGCTGCGAGGCGGCGCCGAATTCCGGCGTCATCACGTACAGCGACACGTCCACGTGCGGCACGATGGCCGCATCGCCCTGGCCGATGCCCGACGTCTCCACGATCACCAGGTCGAAACCGGCCACCTGGCACGCGGCAATCACGTCGGGCAGCGCCTGCGAGATTTCGGAGCCGGCGTCGCGCGTGGCGAGCGACCGCATGAACACGCGGCTCTGCATGCCTTGGGAGCCCTGCCACGGATTGATGGCGTTCATGCGGATACGGTCGCCCAGCAGCGCGCCGCCCGACTTGCGGCGCGACGGGTCGATCGAGATCACGGCGATGTTGAGGGCGTCGCCCTGGTCGAGCCGGATGCGGCGTATCAGTTCATCGGTCAGCGACGATTTGCCGGCGCCGCCGGTGCCGGTAATGCCCAGCACGGGCACCGGCAGCGCGTGCGCTGCGGCCACCAGCTGCGCGCGCAGGGTGGGCGCCGCCCGCTCGTTTTCCAGCGCCGTGATCAGCTGCGCCAGCGGGCGGTGACGGGTGTCGATGTCGCCCTCCTGCAGCGCGGCCAGCGACGTGGGCGCAAACTGCGACAGGTCGATATCGCATTGCTCGACCATCCAGGCGATCATGCCGGCCAGTCCCATGCGCTGGCCGTCTTCGGGACTGAAGATGCGGGTGACGCCGTACGCATGCAGCTCGGCGATTTCATCGGGCACGATCACGCCGCCGCCGCCGCCGAACACCTTGATGTGGGCGCCGCCGCGCTGGCGCAGCAGGTCGATCATGTACTTGAAATATTCGACATGGCCGCCCTGGTAGCTGGAAATGGCAATGCCCTGCACATCCTCGGCCAGGGCGGCGGTCACCACCTCGTCCACCGAGCGGTTGTGGCCCAGGTGGACCACTTCCACGCCGTTCGATTGCAGGATGCGGCGCATGATGTTGATCGACGCGTCGTGGCCGTCGAACAGCGAGGCGGCGGTCACGAAGCGTACCTTGTTGGCCAGCCGCGGCTGGTCATGGAGGCCCGCCAGTTTGGGCGTGGAGAGGTCGTTCATGGTGTCCCTTTATCGTTTTAATCAGGCGGCGTGCCGCTGTTGCAGCTGCGCCAGCAGGCGCGCCTGGTCGGCGCGGAAGGTCGTCACTGCCTGGTGCTTGACGTGGCCGAAGCCGCGCACCTTTTCCGGCAGGCTGGCCAGTTCCACGGCCAGCGCGTGGTTGTCCGGCGTGAGCTGTTCCAGCACCGTGGCGATCATGGTCCGATAGTCGCCGATCAGCGCCCGCTCCATCTTGCGCTCGGCGGTGTAGCCGAACGGATCGAACGCGCCGCCGCGCAGCCCTTTCAGTTTGGCCAGCAGCCTGAAGGCGGTCCACATCCACGAGCCGTATTCCGCTTTCACCAGGTGGCCCTGGCCGTCTTTTTTCGAGAACAGCGGCGGCGCCAGGTTGAACTTGACGGAAAAATTTCCCTCGAACTGCTGCGCCAGCTGTTCGGCAAAGCGGCCGTCCGTGTACAGGCGCGCCACTTCGTATTCGTCCTTGTAGGCCATCAGCTTGAAACAGTATTTTGCCACCGCCGTGGACAGCTTGTGACCGAGTCCCAGCGCGGTTTCGCGCGCGCGCACGGTGGTCACCAGGTCGCTGTACCGCGCTGCATAGGCGGCGTCCTGGTAGGCGGTCAGAAACGCCACGCGCTTGCCGACGATGGCGTCCAGGCTTTGCGGCAGGTGCAGCACCACCGCCTGCGCCGGCGCGGCCACGCGTTCCACGCGTTGCAGGTCCGCGGCCGCGCGCCGGCCCCACACGAAGCTTTGCTGATTGGACGCCACGCCCACGCCATTCAACTCGATCGCGCGCAGCAGCGCCGCTTCCGTCAACGGAATGCGGCCGCGCTGCCACGCGTAGCCCAGCATGAACAGGTTGGCGGCGATCGAGTCGCCCATCAGCGCCGTGGCCAGCCGGGTGGCGTCGATGAAATCGGCGGCGCCGGCGCCCACCGATTCGGCAATCAGGGCCTGCACTTCCGCGGCCGGGTACTGCCAGTCGGCGTCTTGCGCGAACGTGCCCGGCGGCTGCTGGTGCAGGTTGATCACGGCCAGCGTACGGCCGGCGCGCATCTTGGAAATCGCATCGGCCGCGCCGGCCGTGAGCATGTCGCACCCGAGCACCAGGTCCGCCTCGCCGGTGGCGATGCGCTGCGCGCGCAGGTGGGCCGGGGTGCGGGCGATTTTCACGTGCGACGTGACGGAGCCGTTTTTTTGCGACATGCCGGTCATGTCCAGCACGGACGCGCCCTTGCCCTCGAGGTGGGCGGCCATGCCCATCAAGGCGCCCACGGTGATGACGCCGGTGCCGCCGATGCCGTTGATCAGGATGTTATATGGCTGCTCGCACGACGGCAGCACCGGTTCCGGCAACGCCGCAAACGCCTCGGTTTTTGTCACGCCGGCGCGGCTTTTTTTCAGCGCTCCGCCTTCCACGGTGACAAAGCTGGGACAGAAACCCTTGGCGCACGAATAGTCCTTGTTGCACGACGATTGGTCGATGGTGCGCTTGCGCCCGAATTCCGTCTCCTTGGGCAGGATGGACACGCAGTTCGACTGCACGCCGCAGTCGCCGCAGCCTTCGCACACGGCGTCGTTGATCACCATCCGCTTGGCGACGTCGGGATAGTCTCCCTTTTTGCGGCGGCGGCGCTTTTCGGCGGCGCAGGTCTGGTCGTAGATCAGCACGGACACGCCGGCAAACTCGCGCAGCTCGCGCTGCACGGCGTCCATGTCCTTGCGGTCGTGCAGCGACACCTGCGCCGGCAGGTTGCCGCGGTCGGCGTAGCGCGCCAGGTCTTCCGTCACCAGCGCGATGCGGCGCACGCCTTCGGCTGCCATCTGCTGCGCAATCAGGGGCACGGACGTGATGCCGTCCACGGGCTGGCCGCCGGTCATGGCCACGGCGTCGTTGTAGAGA
>JBEVMD010000130.1:0-3089 GCA_040508835.1 Duganella sp.
CGCGCCTGCGCCCGCTACCCGCCTTTATTTTCATGTCGCGCAGGCTGCAATTGCCGCTGTATCTCGGTCTGATCCTGGCCCAATGCGTGTATGTGTTCCACTTCTGGGTGGAGCTGAAAGACCTGATCGGCGCCGCGCTGGGCAACGAGGCCGCGCTGCAGCACATCATCCAGGCCGTGGCCGTGCCCAATTCCGTGGCGCCCACCCGCCTCAATGAGACCACCATCATGCTGGTGGTGCTGGGCCTGATCGACGTGGTCATGATTTCCAACCTGCTGGTGATGGTGATCATCGGCGGCTACGAAACCTTTGTCTCGCGCATGAACCTCGAAGGCCACCCCGACCAGCCGGAATGGCTGTCGCACGTGAATGCGTCCGTGCTGAAAACCAAGCTGGCAATGGCGATCATCGGCATCTCGTCGATCCACCTGCTGAAAACCTTCATCAATGCCGCCTCGTACACAAGCGAGGTGATCATCGCGCAAACATCGATCCACATCGCGTTCCTGCTGTCGGCCATGGCGATTGCCTACACCGATCGCCTGACCACGATGACGCACCACAATTCGAAGTCCCATTAATTTTTGCGCAGTATTCCCCGCACTTTCCTATCAACCACGCGAGAACATCATGACCATCATAAAGCAAGAAGACCTGATCGAATCGGTTGCCGCCGCCCTCCAGTACATCAGCTATTACCATCCAGCCGATTACATCGAGCACCTGGCGCGCGCGTACGACTCCGAACAGAGCCCGGCCGCCAAGGACGCGATTGCGCAGATCCTGACCAATTCGCGCATGTGCGCGGAGGGCAAGCGTCCGATCTGCCAGGATACCGGCATCGTCAACGTCTTCCTGAAGATCGGCATGGGCGTGCGTTTCGAAGGTTTTAGCGGCACCGTCACCGATGCCGTCAACGAAGGCGTGCGCCGCGCGTACAATTTTGATGACAACAAGCTGCGCGCGTCCATCGTGGCCGACCCGCACTTCGACCGCAAGAACACCAAGGACAACACGCCCGCCGTGGTCCACATGGAGCTGGTCGAAGGCAACACCGTGGATGTCAAGGTGGCAGCCAAGGGCGGCGGCTCGGAAAACAAGTCGAAGATGATCATGATGAACCCGTCCGATTCGCTGGTGGACTGGGTGCTGAAAACCGTGCCGACCATGGGCGCCGGCTGGTGCCCGCCGGGCATGCTGGGCATCGGCATCGGCGGCACTGCCGAAAAAGCCATGCTGATGGCCAAGGAAGTGCTGATGGAAGACATCGACATGTACGAGCTCAAGCAACGCGGCCCGCAAAACAAGCTGGAAGAACTCCGTATCGAGCTGTGCGACAAGATCAATGCGCTGGGCATCGGCGCCCAGGGCCTGGGCGGCCTCACCACCGTGCTGGACGTCAAAATCATGATGCACCCGACCCATGCAGCGTCGAAACCGGTGGCCATGATCCCGAACTGCGCGGCCACCCGCCACGGCCACTTCGTGCTCGACGGTTCCGGTCCTGCGTACATGACCCCGCCTCCACTGTCCACCTGGCCTGATGTGTCGTGGGCGCCGGATACCGAGAAATCGAAACGCGTCGATCTGAACACCCTGACCAAGGAAGAAGTGGCCTCGTGGAAGCCGGGCCAGACCCTGCTGCTCAACGGCAAAATGCTGACCGGCCGCGATGCTGCCCACAAGCGCATCCAGGACATGCTGGCCAAGGGCGAAGAACTGCCGGTGGACTTCAAAAACCGCGTGATCTACTACGTCGGCCCGGTCGATCCGGTGCGTGACGAAGTCGTCGGCCCGGCCGGTCCCACCACCGCCACCCGCATGGACAAGTTCACCGACATGATGCTGGAAAAAACCGGCCTGATCGCCATGATCGGCAAGGCCGAGCGCGGCCCGGTCGCCATCGAGTCGATCAAGAAGCACCAGTCGGCGTACCTGATGGCGGTCGGCGGTTCGGCCTATCTGGTCTCCAAGGCGATCAAGGGCGCCAAGGTGCTGGGCTTTGCCGACATGGGCATGGAAGCGATCTACGAGTTCGACGTGGTCGACATGCCGGTCACGGTAGCGGTCGATGCGGCCGGTACCTCGGTGCACAACACGGGCCCGGCGGAATGGAAAGCCAGGATCGAGCAGCTCAACGTGGCCGTCGTCACTGCCTGATGAGCCCTCCCCGCCCACGCCCAGCCGACTGCCCGATCGGCGTATTCGACTCGGGCGTGGGCGGCCTGTCGGTGCTGCGCCATATCCGCGCGCAGCTGCCGCACGAACACCTGCTGTACTTTGCCGATTCCGGCCACGCCCCGTACGGCGACAAGACCGAGCAGTTCGTGGTGGACCGGGCGCTGGCCGTGACGGCCTTTTTACTGGACCAGGGCGCCAAGGCCCTGGTCGTGGCCTGCAACACGGCCACCGTGGCCGCCATCAAGGCGGTGCGCGCGCGGTATCCCGAGCTGCCGGTCGTGGGCGTGGAGCCGGGCCTGAAGCCGGCCGCTGCCGCCAGCCGCAACGGTACAGTGGGCGTGCTGGCGACGGCACGCACGCTGCAGGGCGACAAATTCCTGCAACTGCGCGAACAGATCAGCGCCAGCACCCACGCCCAGTTCGTGCTGCAGGCCGCCGTGGGGCTGGTGGACCAGATCGAACTGGGCGACCTGCAGGCGCCGGCAATTACCGCCATGCTGGAACGCTACGTGGCGCCGCTGCTGGACGCGGGCGCCGATACGCTGGTGCTGGGCTGCACCCATTACCCGTTCGTACGCAGCAGCATCGAAGGCGTGCTGGCCGCGCACGATCGCCAGGACGTGGTGCTGATCGACACCGGCGACGCCGTGGCGCGCCAGCTGGTGCGCCTGCTCGACACGGGCGCGCTGCTGCGCGCGGCCAACGCGGAAGTGCCGGCCACCTTGCACGGTTTCACGACGGCGGAACCGGCCGCGCTGGCGGCTGCATTCCGCGCCTTGCTCGACCTGAATTCGCCGGTAGCAGCGGTCGACGTTTAGAAAGAACGGCGCTTTCGCAAAAAACCTCGCATTTAGATTTGCAGGTTTCCAAAGTGGCTTGTATAATGCGGCACCTGCCCAGCAAACGGT
>JBEVMD010000183.1:0-13932 GCA_040508835.1 Duganella sp.
CGTCATCAAGGCCGCCGGCATCGAACCCGAATGACCCACCCTTCAAGCCCCGAGGCCCCCATGAAGCCCCACATCCTCCAGCTGAACCCGATCCTCGTGCCCTCGGTCAACGAGCGGCTCGATGCGCTCTACACCATGCACCGCCTGTTCGACCAGGCCGAGCCCGACGCCTACCTGCGCGAGCACGGCGCATCGATCCGCGGCGTGATCACCGGCGGCCACACCGGCATCACCCGCGCGATGATGGAGCGGCTACCGGCGCTCGAAGTCGTCGCCGTCAACGGCGTGGGCACCGATGCGGTTGACCTGGCGTTTGCCCGCCAACGCGGCATTCCCGTCACCGCCACCTTTGGCGCGCTGACCGAGGACGTGGCCGACCTGGCCATCGGCCTGATCCTGGCGTCGTGCCGCGAAATCTGTTCCGGCAACCAGTTCGTCAAGACCGGTGGCTGGCGGCAGAACCCGCATCCGGGTGCGATTCCGCTGTCGCGCCGCTTCAGCGGCAAGCGCGTGGGCATCGTGGGCATGGGGAAGGTGGGGCGGGCGATTGCCCAGCGCGCCGCCGCCTTCGGCTGCCCGATCGCGTACACCGACCTGCGCCAGATCGACGATATTGCGCACCGTTTCATCCCCGACCTGCTGCAACTGGCGCGCGACAGCGACATCCTGGTGCTGGCCGCCGCTGCCGACAAGGCGCAGGGCATCATCAACGCCGCCGTGCTCGATGCGCTGGGCAAGGATGGCTACCTGATCAACATCGCCCGCGGCAAGCTGGTGGTGGAAGAAGACCTGGTCGATGCGCTCACGCGCGGCGCCATTGCCGGGGCCGGCCTCGACGTGTTTGTCGACGAACCGAACGTGCCCGAGGCCCTGTTTGCCATGGACCGCGTGGTGCTGCAGGCGCACCGCGCCAGCGCCACCGTCGAATCGCGCACGGCCATGGGAGAAATGGTGCTGGCCAGCCTGGCGTCCGGCCTGGCCGGCCAACGTCCCGAAGGGAGCCTGACGACCTAGTGCTGTCGAGCGAGGCAGGCGTGCCCGTCCTGTAGCGGATTTTTCTATATCATGGCCGGCTACTCTAGCCTTACAGGACATTCCATGCTCGATCTGGGACAGGTGCGCTGCTTCGTGGCAGCGGCCACCGAACTGAATTTCCGGCGTGCGGCCGCGCTGCTGCACATGACCCAACCACCGCTGAGCCGGCAGATCCAGCTGCTCGAACACAACCTCGGCGTCGCGCTGTTCGAGCGCGTGGGCCGCACCGTCAAGCTCACCACGGAAGGGCGGGTATTTCTGGCCGACGCCATCCGCCTGCTCAACCTGGCCGAACAGGCGGAAACCACGGTGCGCCGCGCCAGCCAGGGCAAGACGGGACGGGTGCGCATCGGCTTCACGGGTGCCGCCGGTTACGAGCTGATCCCGGAACTGCTGGCCGCGGCGCGCCAGGCGTTACCCGAGATCGACGTGGTGCTGTTCGAGCTGATCTCGGTGGCGCAGATCGAGGCGTTTGCGGCCAGCACCATCGACCTCGGCTTCATGCGGCCGGTGGCGTCGCGCCAGCAGCTGGACATGCAGCTGGTGGAAGAAGAGCCGCTGGTGGTGGCCTTGCCCAAGGGCCATCCGCTGGGCGCGCACGAGACGATCGCCCTGCAGCAGTTGAACGGCCAGCCGTTCATCATGCACGCGCCCGTGCAGGGCAAGTATTTTTACGACCGCATCATGGCCCTGTTTGCCAGCCACGATGTGCAGGTGAATATCGCGCAATACATCGACCAGAGTCCGACGATCCTGTCGCTGGTGCGCGCCGGCCTGGGCCTGTCGATCCTGCCGGCATCGGCGCAGCGCTTCCATTACGACAACGTGGAATTCCGCCACCTTGCCGACGGCGTGGCGCACGCCGAGATGAGCATGGCCTGGCGTACCGACCAGGACAACCCTGCCGTCACCGCGTTCAGGCTGCTCGCGCTGGAGCACTTTGCCAGCAAACAGCGCAAAGGAGGCGGGTGACGGCGCCCTTAAAAAAGACGAGGAGACTTATGAAAACCATCCACATCGCGGCCGCCCTGGCGGTTTTGTCGGTCGCGCAGACGGCCCACGTGGCGCACGCGCAGTCCAGCATCACCATCTACGGCATCGCCGATGTGGGCGTGGTGGGCGAGCGCGGCGGCAGCGCCGGCAACGTCACCAAGCTCACCAGCGGCCCGGCGTCATCGTCGCGGCTCGGCTTCAAGGGGACGGAAGATTTGGGCGGCGGCCTGTCCGCCTTCTTCATCCTGGAAGCCGGTTACAGCATCGACACCGGCACCTTTGCCGCCGCCAACACCCTGTTCAACCGCCAGGCCCTGGTAGGACTGCGCAACAGCGCGGGCACCGTGATGTTCGGGCGCCAGACCACGCCGTACCACAACACGCTGGTGGCCGTGGCCGATCCGTTCGGCACCGGCTACGCGGGCACCATCAAGAACGCGTTTCCCGACTGGGGCACGAATGCGCGCAGCAACAACACCATCATGGTCGTGTCGCCCGACATCAACGGCTGGAACGGCGATGTCGCCTACAGCCCCGGCGAACAGGCGGGCAGCACCGATGCCGGCCGCCAGATGGGCGCGTCGTTCGGCTACGGCGGCGGCCCGCTGGTGGTCCGCTTTGCCTACAACTACAGGAATGGCGATGTCGTGGGCACCACCGACACGCCGGCCGTGCAGCGCGGCGTGGGCACCAACAAGCTGGTCGCTGCCAACTACGACGCCGGTTTTGCCAGGCTGTTTTTTGCGCTCGGCATCGACAAGGGTTTTAATGCTGCGCCGCTGGGCAATACCGCCAACCCTTACGGCGGCGTGGCGCCCACGGCCTCCACCGACGGCCGCGAAGTGCTGATGGGCGTGACCGTGCCGCTGGCGCGCGGCGCGCTGATGGCCTCGGTCATGCACAAGGACGACCGCACCGCGTTCAACCAGGACGCCAACACCTGGGGCGTCGGCTACACCTATCCGCTCTCGAAACGCACCAGCGTGTACGGCGCCTACGGCAGCATCAGCAACCGCAACGGCGCCGGTTACACGGTGGCCAATAACAGCGAGGCCGGCAGCGGCGACCGCGCGTACAACCTCGGCGTGCGCCACAGCTTTTAGTCGAGCTTGAGGGCTTTTGCCACGTCGTCCCACGCCACGTACTTGAAGTTCTGCGGGCCGTCGGGCAGGCGCTTGTAGCCGTCCTGGATCACCAGCATGCCCTTGCCGTACGGGCCGCCGAAGTTGGCAGAGCTCACTTCCAGGCCGTCCGTTTCCGACGTGCCGTCGATGCCGGCGGCCAGGTTGTAGCCCACGCGGAAGCTGCCGCGCACCCGGTACGGCGCCCTGGCGTCCAGCACCAGGTAGCTGTTGTCGCCCTGGCTCGACACCACCAGGTAGTCCTGCCGTTCCCCGTGGTACAGCGCCATGCCTTCCACGTCGGCCGCCAGTTGCGGGCCGACGGGCATGATCATCTCCAGCCGGGCCGGCGCATCGCCGCTGGCCGCAACCGTCCATACGCCGCGCCGTTCCTCGCCCAGGAACAGGCGCGCGTTGCGGTCGTCCACCACGCAGCCTTCCGGTTGCGTGGCCACCTTGAAGCGGCGCAGCAGCGTGCCGCGCACGCCGTTGCCTTCCGCCTCGATGCGGTAGTGCAGAAACGTGCCGTCCTTGTCGTTGACGAACGCTTCCACGCCGCCGTCTGCCGGCCGGTACAAGCACATGCCGTAGATGTCCTTCAGTCCCGTGGCAAAGGCGCCGGCGGTGCTGACCACGCCGCCGGCGTCGATGGCAAACACGATCACGCTGTTGTCGTCGCGCTGGGTGGCGACCGCTACGTCCAGCGTGCGGTGGCCCAGCTTGACGTTCTGGCGCACGTCCACATTGTTCAGGCGGCCCACTTCCAGCAATTGCAGCTGCTTGCCCTGCAGGTCGTACACCAGCAGGCCCTGCTTCTTGTTGGTGCCGAGGATGCGCGCGCCGTTTGGATCGGAGGGATGGACCCAGATGGCGGGATCGTCGGCCGCGTCGCCGGTGCGCGCGACCGGTGCGGTCTGGCCGCGCGGCATGACGATGGCCCTGGCGTCATTGATCGGTGCGCGTGGTGCATCCCGTGCACCGGCTTTTTTCGGCGGCACGGCTTTGCGGCCCGGCACGCCTTCGGCATCGGCGTTGTACGACCATACGCCGGCGCCTGCTTCGTTCACCAGCAGCTGGTGGCGGGCGTCGTCCGCATGGCAGTGCTTGCTGTTGGGCGGCAGGGCCAGCTTGCGCACCTGCAGGCGCAGGTCGCCCTGCATCACCCATTGCTCGGCCTGGCCATCCTTGGCTACCAGGAACAAGTGGTCCAGCTGCTCGGCGTCGCGGTACAGGCAGGCCGCTTCGATGCCGAAGGCAGGGGCGGGGAACGGCGCCTGCGCGGTCAGCGTGCCGGCCCTGGTGTCGACGATCACGGGCACGGCACGTTCTTCGTTGGCGTCGACGATGACGGCCAGGGTGTTGGCGCCAAGCGGGCGGGTGTCGAGGTGGCGGGCGCGCACGGTCAGGCGCGCGCGTTCGGCGCCGTCGGGACCCAGCAGGCGCAGCGCAGTCTTGTCCAGCGCGAGCGTGTTGCCGTCGGGGAGGGTGGCCGGGTTCGGTAATGTTGCGGCCCGGGCTGGCGCAATGGCGGCGGTCAGGGCGGTGGCCAGGGTGGTAGCAATAAGGGCGGTGAGGAGGGTCGGTGTCATGTTACGCGGGGCGGATGTTCGGTATGGATCCCCGCGTGCGCGGGGATGACGTGCTGTTCGGCGTTCAAGTCGGGCTGGCGGCCGGCAGCAGGCGCCGGCTTTGCTGTGCGCTATCGGGTACCCGCCTGCGCGGGGACGGCGATACCGCCGGGCGGCCACAACGGGTTTAGAACAGGCTCACTTTCAGGCTGACCTTGTAGGTGCGGCCGTATTGTTCGTACTGGGCGTTATAGGCCTTGCTGCCCAGGTAAGTGTAGTATTTTTCGTTGTTCAGGTTAGCCGCTTCCAGGTTCAGCTGCAGCTGTTTCGTCAGCTGGTACGACAGCGAAAAATCCACCTGCTTTTGCGTGTCCACGATGCGGTCCTGGCGGCCATCGAGGATGTCGTCGCCCATTTCCAGCAGGTAGGGCGACTTGTAGTTCACGGCCACGCGGGTGGAGAGCGGGCCTTGCTCGTAACCGAGCATCAAATTCATCACGCGGTCCGACTGGCCCGGCAGGTGGATGCTGCGCGCGCGCATGCGGCCGGCGTCCGCATCGTAGCGGGCCACGCTGGCGTTCGAGCGCGTCAGGCTGCCGTTGGCGCCGAACACCAGGTTGTTGAATGGCGCCGGCAACATGCGCAGCGGCTGGGTGTACGACAGTTCGATCCCTTTCACGCTGGCCTGGTCGCCATTGGCGTACGTGATGGCCGACGTGTAATCGGTCCAGGGGCCGCTGCCGGCCAGGTTGGTCGTGTACGTAAAATTCTTGATGTCCTTGTGGAACACGTAGGCGGACACGGCGCCGTCGTCGCCCAGCACCCGTTCGATGCCCAGGTCGAGGTTGGTCGATTTCAGGGGCGCCAGGTCGGGGTTGCCGATGGTCGCTTCCGTATCGCTGGCCTGGCTGATGCCCGGTTTCAGCTGATCGAAGTTGGCGCGCACCACCGAGTGGGTCCAGGCCGCGCGCACGCTGGTTTTGGCGTCCAGGTCGTAGCGCGCCTGCAGCGTGGGCAGCCAGTCGGTGTACGAGCGCTGGCGGTTGACGGCGCTGAAGCTTTCTGCTTCCTCGTCGACGCTGGTGCCCGCAGCCTTGAAGCGCGTGTGTTCGGCGCGCACGCCGGCCAGCAGGTGCCAGTTGTTGACGTCGTAGCCGTTCTGCAGGTAGGCGGCGTCGATGTCTTCCTGCAGGCCGTAGTCGTCCACGGTGGAGTCCACCAGCACGCGGGCGTTGGCGCGGCTCAAGCCTGCCACCAGTCGGCGGATCGCGGCCGGGTCGATGGCGTTGCCGATGCGGCCCAATTTGAAATCGAGCTGGTTGCCCGTGACGTAAGCGGCCAGCGCCGTGCTGGCGCCGCCGATCTGCTTGCTGTCGTACGACCACGCTTCGGTGTTGTTGTCCTTGTCGCGGCGGCTGACCTTGGCGCCGAACTTGAGCTTGCCCGTGCCGTCGCCCAGGTCGTACTTGCGGCCCAGGTCGAAGCGCAGATGGCGTTCGCGGTCGGTGGCGTCGCTCTGTTTCAGGCCGATCGCGTTGAGCTTGTAGTTGGCGGCGTTGTACAGCGCGTCCGGGCCGGTCAGGCGCGGGATGTCGGTGCCGGTAAAGCCCACGCCATTAAAATTGCTGGCGCCGCGGAAGCGGGCGTCGTTGATCGATTCGGGCGCGTCGTCGTTGGCGCGGCTCGCGCCGCCCGACACTTCCAGCTTCCAGCGGTCCCAGCGGTGTTCGGTGCCGGCCACGACCGAGCTGATGGTCTGGGTGTACTTGCGCTGGCGCAGGCGGCGTTCGCCGCGGGCGGCGGCGGTGGCGCCCTCGGCCAGGCCGCCGCCGCTGACATTGCTGATGGTGAGGCGGTCGCGCACTTCATCGTCGCTGAAGTCGCTGATAAAGCTGCGCACGTAGTATTTGCCGTGGTCGTCGCCGTGGTAGTCGAGGTTGAGCGCGGCGGCGCGGCGTTCGCGCGTGGGCAGGTAGTCGCGCAGTTCGACGCCGGTCAATTTGCCAGGGGTGTCACCGCTCCAGGCGCCGCCGGTTTCCACGTTGTCGGAACCGAATTCGCGTTTTTCGTAGCTGATGCCGCCGGCCACGCCCAGTTTGCCATCGATAAAACGGTCGGCAAACAGCATGCTGGCGTTGGGGCTGGTCTTGCCGATGTTCTGGTCGCGGCTGGCGCCGAGCGCGCCGGACAGCAGCTTGCCCGGCAGGTCGAACGCCGACAGGGTTTTGACTTCCACGGTGCCGCCCAGCGAGTTGGCGTCCTGGTCCGGTGTCAGGGTCTTGCTCACTTCCAGCGAGCGGATCAGGCCGGCCGGCAGCACGTCCAGCGCCACGGCGCGGCGGCCCGCTTCCGGCGACGGCACCAGTGCGCCATTGATGGTGACGGCATTCAGGTCGGGCCCCAGGCCGCGCACGCTCACGTAGCGGCCTTCGCCCTGGTCGCGCTGGACCGACACGCCCGGCAGGCGCGCCAGCGCTTCGGCGGCGTTCTTGTCGGGCAGGCCGCCGATGTCGTCGCTGCTGATCACGCTGACGATGTTGTCGGCTTTTTCTTGTGCGGCAATCGCGTTGCGCAGGCTCGAGCGCTGGCCGGCCACGATCACGCTGTTGGCGCTGGCGGCCAGCAGGGCGGCGCTGCTGGCGTCGCCGGGAGCAGCTGTCTGGGCCGAAGTATGGGACGCGGCCAGCATGGCCAGCACGCCAAGGCTCAGCGCGCTCAGGCGGCAGTGGCGTGGTGCAGTCGGAAGAGAGGCAGTGGTTTTCATGGGATACCGTGGGAAGAAGAGGGAACGCTGCGGATTCTAGGCAGGCTATGTGTCAGTTGCATGACAGCGGTCCCCGCCGCCACTGCCGCCACGTCGCCAGCGGCGTGAAATGAGCTGGAAGGACCCGGGCCGTTGCGGCCGCGCGACCCGCGCCACGGGCGTGCGCGTGCTGGCGGCGTCGGTCGCCATCAATCGGTGAGCTGTTTGCACCCCCTGGCGCGGCGGTGTTGCTAATGTGCCCAATCGATCGTTTGTCATACGGCGGTCATCAACACCGGTTAAGCTGCGGCCGCCATACACCCACGTTCCAGGTTCCCCCATGTTGCAATTGCACCGCTCGACCCTGATTGCCTGCGCCCTTGCGCTGGCGGCGTGCGTGGTCCTGTACGCCACGCTGGGCGCCGCCAAACCGTTTCATGCCTGGAAGTGGACCGACATCGTCAGCGAAGGCGGCACGGCCGTGATGGCCGCCAGCTGGGTATTGTTTACGCTGAGCAGCCGGCCCGGCGGTCTGGTCACGCGCCTGCTGGCCGGCGGCCTGGCCATGATCATGGTGGGCTCGTTTGCCGACTGCCTGGACGAGTTCTTTGCCGTCAGCAAGGCGGCCACCTGGGATAACTGGCTCGAAGCCCTGGTGCCGCTGGGGATGTTCGTGCTCACGTGCGGCATGTATTACTGGCGCCACGAACAGTTCCGGCTGAACGAGCACCTGCAAAAGCGCGAGCGCCTGTTCCGCGACCACCGCGCGTTCGACCGCATCACGCAGCTGGCCAATGCCGACTACCTGCGGCGCCAGATCCGCCTCGAGCAGAACCGGCAGTGCGCGCTGGTGCTGCTCGATATCGACGGCTTTCACCAGATCAACCGCACATACGGCCAGCGCGAAGGCGACCGCGTGCTGCAGGCGGTGGGCCACATGCTGCTGCTCAACCTGCGCACCGACGATCTGCTGTGCCGCTACGCGGGCGACCGCTTTGCGCTGCTGCTGCCCGCTACCAGCGTGGCCGAGGCCGAGGCGGTCGCCCGTCACCTGGCGGCCATGGTGGGCCAGATGCACCACCACGCGCAAGACGGCCGCGTGCCCGTGAGCCTGCGCCACGCGAGCGCCAGCGCCGCCACCGGCGACACCGCGGAGGTGCTGCTGGCCAAGTTGAGCGGCATGCTGTCCGCGCCACCGCACGCCGTCCAGGGCGCAGCAGCGCCCCCCGTGCAGCGGGACATGACACACGCGCCACCTGCGGCGCCTGGCGTGCCGGCCGAGTATCCGGGCGTGGCCTCCGCGTGATCGCTTACCGGCAGGGCGGCGACAGTTTTATTCCGGCACGGCACCAGCCGGCGCTCTTGCTCGACTATGCCCGCAGCCAGGACCTGGACGGCGAACAGCTGCTGCGCGGCACCGGGCTGGCGCATGGCGACCCGCCTGCCGCTGCCGACCGCGTGACGCCGAACCAATACCTGCAGCTGCTGTCGAACGTCATGCGCGCGCTCGACAGCGCGGACACCAGCTTCCTGCTGGGACAGCAACTGCTGCCCGGCCACTACGGCGCGTCCAGCCACGCCCTGCTGCAGGCGCACACGCTGCGCCAGGCGCTCGATCTCCTGTGCGCCGGCCATGCGCGCCTGTGCCCGTTACTGACGCCGCGCTGGCGCGAGGAGGGCGGGCTGGCCGTGCTGTACTGGACCGACAGTTTCGGCGTGCCCAGCCAGCTGCCGGCGCTGGTGGAAATGCATCTGACGGCGGTCACGTCCATGTGCCGCTGGCTCGGTGGCGAGCGGCTGCCATGGCGTTACTGCATCAACCGCAGCGCGCCCGCGCACGTCGAGCAGCACCAGGCCCATCTCGGCAGCGACCTGCGTTTCAACTGCCATCTCGATGCCATGCTGATCGATCCCGCGTGGCTCGACCGTCCCTGGCCGCGCGGCAATGCGCTGGCGGCGCAGGCGGCATGGCAGGGCGCGGACCCGGCGGAATTCGTGCCGGGCCTGCTGGCCGCGCTGTACGATTACCTGCTGGCCAATATCCGGCTGGGCCCCACGCTGGAAGGCAGCGCGGCGGCGTTCGGCGTCAGTCCCGCCACCTTCAAACGGCACCTGGCGCGGCATGGCAGCCATTTCCAGGCCGAGCTGGACCAGGTGCGCGCGCACGTGGCCATGCAGCTGTTCCAGATGCGCGGCTACGACAACGAGGCCGTGGCGCAGTACCTGGGCTTCCACGACGCCACCAACTTCCGGCGCTCGTTCAAGCGCTGGACCGGCCTCGCGCCGAGCTTGTTGCGGAGTGCGTTGTTGCGGGGGTGAGGTGGCTCTCCGGCATGTCCGGCGCCGGCGGCGCCTCGGGCGGCAGGTCGGGTTCGAGGGCCGCGGGCGGCAGCGGCGGGAACGTGAAGTCCATCGGGACGGCAAACGGTTGCGGCGTTTGCAGCGGCCTCGGCGACGCGACCGGCTGCGGCGCCGGTTCGCCGTCCAGCTCGAAGGCGATCAGCGTATCGTCGGGCCACCCGCTGTCGCCGAGCGGGGCGTTGAATTCCAGTTCCGTGCCGGCCACCGTCTTGACTTGCCGGCGTTTCCCCGCCGTGAAGATAATGCTGTTGTGCACGGCCGGGGCATCGAAAATCTTGCCGGTGTCGCTCTCGCACGGACTTTTGCCGAACAGGCTCATGGCGTCGAGCAGCAGCCGCGCGCGCAACATGTCCTTTTTCAGGATGCGCACCTGGATCTCGCACGCGAGGCGCAGGTCGCCCAGGCGCAGCACGTTGCGCGGCAGGTCCGGCGTGCGCACGTCCACGTCCGGATGCTGGTACATCCCGGACGGAAAGCGCCGGCTGACCACGATGTACGCGCCATCGGCCTTGGCCTTGGGATTGGGCGGCAGCACGAAGCTCAGGTCGGGCGCCAGGGGCAGCGGCACCGACCAGCCCTTGACGGCAATGGCGGCCGTGGTGTCCTCCGGCTTGCCATCCTTGTCCTTGGGCGGTAGCATGCCCTTGGGCATCTTGTAACGCATGACGGCGCCGGGCGCCACTTGCGGGCTGCGGCGCTCGAACATGTCGACGCCCGCTTCCAGCGAGACATAGCTCCACGCCACCTGGGTGGTGCCGTTCTTGACCGGTCCGATGGCTGCCGTGGTGTCTCCGAGCGGCGAGGGGGCGTCCTGCGCGCCGGCGGCCCGATGCAGCAGGAGCAGCACGGCCAGGGTAAGAGTCGTTAATTTACGCATTGCTGTTGTATGATTTTAGCGAGCCAGAACGATAGCGTATGGTTGTGTTTTTTGCCAGTAAAGTTCAGCCGGAACAGGGGGGCGACCCCGCTTCCAGCACCAGCGCGGGCGAGGCGCCGCACGTCAGAATGAGCCGCTCCGGATCGACCGTCACGCCGTACTGCGCGCGGTAGTGCTGCGCCAGGCGCTGCCTGAGCGGCGTGCTTTCCCAGTAACCCATGGCGTCGTCGTCCAGCACTGCGTGGGCGCTGGCAATGGCGGCGGGCGCCGCGGTGGACGGCTGGCCGGACTCCATGTGGATCACGGAGCGGCCTGGCGCCTCGAGGCCGTGGGCCAGGCGGCCGATGGCAATGGCGTGGAACGGTGCGAGGCGGGCTTGCATGGGTCGGGCTTGCATGGGTCGGGTTTGCATGGGTGGGGCGTGCATCGTCATGACCAAGTCGGTGAGGCTCGTATTGTAAGCCTAACCGGCGGCGGCGGCGGCCCGGTACCTGGCACCGGGTGCATGCGGGATTGCTATAATGTTACCCGCTGAAAACTAAGCCCACGATGAGCCATCCCCAACACGACACGCAAGGCCGCTCCGGCCCCAGCCCTTCGCTGGCGGCACTGACGCTGCTGGCCAGCCAGATCTCGCTTAACGCCGGCGCGGCCGTGGCCAAGCAGCTGTTTCCCGCCATCGGCGTCGAAGGCGTGACGGCCTACCGGGTGGGCTTCGCGGCCGTGCTGATGCTGGCGATCTTCCGTCCGTGGCGCACGCCGCTCACCTGGCGCCAGGCCGGCAATGTGGCCGTGTACGGTTCGGTGATCGGGCTGATGAACCTGCTGATCTACCGCGCGTTCAGCCATATTCCGATGGGCATTGCGGTGGCAATCGAGGTGGCGGGACCGCTGACGGTGGCCGTGCTGGCGTCGCGCCGGCCGCGCGACGTGGCGGCGGTGGCCCTGGCCGTCGCAGGCTTGTACTGGCTGCTGCCGATCCACGGCAGGGTGGACCAGCTCGATCCCGTGGGGGTGGCGTACGCGGCTGGCGCTGCCGTGTGCTGGGCGCTGTACATCGTGTTCGGCAAGCGGGTGTCGGTGATGCACGGCGGCCAGTCGGTGGCGTGGGGCATGACGGCTGGCGCACTGTTCATCGTGCCGCTGGGCGCCTGGACGTCGGGGGCGGTGCTGCTGACGCCGTCGTTCATGGCGACCGGGCTGGCGATTGCCGTGATGTCGAGCGCCTTGCCCTACACGCTGGAAATGCTGGCGATGCGGCGCCTGTCGTCGCGCACGTTCAGCATGTTCAGCAGCACCGCGCCCGCCATCAGCGCGCTGGCCGGCATGGCGCTGCTGGGCGAACGCCTGACGCCCACCCAGTGGCTGGCCATTGCCAGCATGGTCGCGGCGTCGGCGCTCACCACCTTGCGTTAGCTGACGACGCGGACGCGCAGGTATATCCGATGAAAGTTTAATCCGTATCAAACAGGTTGTTTGACGGGACGGCTATGGTGGTGGCTGGATTGCTTACGGAGCCTCAACCATGCCCACCGTCCCCATTGGCGACAGCACCCGGCGCCTCATTGCCGCCGTCAAAAAACTCGAGCACACGCTCCACACCGCCGGGCTGCCGCGTTGTTTCGCGCGCATGCCGGTATGGTGGCTCTGTTGGCATTACTGCCGCATGCTCGACCAGAAAATCGCGCGCATGCGGCGCATCGCGCAAAAATTCGAGCAGTGGGTGCCTGCCATCCGCCTGGCGGACGCCGACCAGCGGGCCAGGCTCGAGTTCATCGACATCGACCACAGCATGCGCGACGATATCGAGGTCACCAAGCGCACCATGTGGGAGTTGCGCGCTTACTGCATCGACATCGCCTGCATGTTCGACCAGCTCGGCTACCAGTCGCCCCGGCTGCGCCGGCGCCAGCAGCTGTTCCTGTCCGTACTCGAACATTCCTGCGTCTCGGCCAGCACCATGCAGGACATGCTGGTAACGCACGACAGCCGGGTGCTGGCCTTGCTGCAGGCGCAGCAGGCCGGGCAGGCGGCGGGCGCTGCCGCCGCCTGACATTTTTACCTGGTTAAAATCCTTCCAGTACGATCTTGCCCTTGGCGCGGTTGCTCTCGATCAGCGCATGGGCGCGCTTGAGGTTGGCCGCGTTGATGGCGCCGAAGCGTTCCGCCAGCGTGGTCTTGATCACGCCCGCATCCACCAGGTCCGCCACGTCGTTCAGCAGCTGATGTTGCTGGGCCATGTCGTCGGTCTGGAACATCGAGCGGGTAAACATGAGTTCCCAGTGCAGCGACACGCTTTTGCGCTTGAGCATGCGCACGTCGATGGGCGCCGGATCGTCGATCAGCGCGATCTTGCCCTGCGGCGCCACCAGCTCGATGATGGCCGGCCAGTGGTGGTCGGTCTGGTTCAAGCCCGCCACGTAGGTCACTGGCGGCAGCCCCAGGCGGGCGATTTCCTCGTTCAACGGCTTGCTGTGATCGATCACGTGGTGGGCGCCCAGCTGCTTGATCCAGTCGCTCGTGTCGGCGCGCGACGCCGTGCCGATCACGGTCAGTCCCGTCAGCTGGCGCGCCAGCTGCACCATGATCGACCCCACGCCGCCCGCCGCGCCGATCACCAGCAGCGACTGGCCTTGCACGCGCTTGTCGCGGCTGACGGTCAGGCGGTCGAATAACAATTCCCAGGCGGTGATGGACGTGAGCGGCAGCGCGGCCGCCTGCGCGAAGTCGAGCGTGCGCGGCTTGCGGCCCACGATGCGCTCGTCCACCAGGTGCAGCGCGCTGTTGGTGCCGGGACGAGTGAGGTCGCCTGCGTACCACACTTCGTCGCCCGGCTTGAACAGGGTCACGTCGGGACCGACGGCCTTGACCACGCCCGCCGCATCCCAGCCGATCACCTTGGTGTCGCCTGCGGCAGGCGCCGCATTCTTGCGGATCTTGACGTCCACCGGGTTGACCGAGATGGCCTTGACTTCCACCAGCAGGTCGCGGCCCTGCGCTTGCGGATCGGGCAGGTCGATGTCGAGCAGGGCATCGGCGTCGGTAATGGGCAGGGACTTGCGGTAGGCAACAGCTTTCATGGGGACTCCAGGTTGGGGAACGATGGTTGTATCATCATTTATTTCGCGGCGGCGAAAAAGACGCTTTATGGTGAAACACTTTCAAAGGATTGCTGAAATTGCTGCGACTCGATGATTTGACGGTATTCGTTCGTACGGCCGAGCGCGGCAGTCT
>JBEVMD010000217.1:0-10329 GCA_040508835.1 Duganella sp.
CGGCGGGGATCCGCTGGCGGGCTGCTGCGCCGTCAGCCCGGCGGACTCCCATTGTCGACCGCAACGCCGTCATCCCCGCGCAGGCGGGGATCCAATCTGCGTGCCTTGCGGGAACCGGACCGTCAGCAGTGCACCGTGCGCACCGGCGGCGTCCCCGACCGACAGCTCGGCGTGGTGCACCAGTGCGATATCGTGCACGATGGCCAACCCCAGCCCGCTGCCAGGCGCTTGGTCGTCCAAGCGTACATATCGGCTGAACACGTGGGCCCGGCGCGCCGGCGGTATGCCCGGCCCGTTATCCTCGACCGTCAGCACCGCGCCCTCGCCGTCGCGCCGGCAGCCCACCGTGACCGCGCCGCCGGCCGGCGTGTAGCGGATCGCATTGTCGATCAGGTTATCGATCAGGTCGCGCAGCAGAAAGCGGTCGCCGTGCACTTGCACCGGCCGCAGGTCGAAGCCGATATCGATGCCCTTGCGCGCTGCCTGCTCGACAAAACCCTGCACGGCGTCCTGCACCAGGGCGTCGAGGGCCACCGGTTCCAGCCGCGCCTTTTCAAAATGATGGGGTTCGGCCCGCGCCAGGGCCAGCAACTGGTTGGTCTGCCGTATCATGCGCTCGGTGGCAGCCTGCATCAGCCGCACCGATTGCGCGGTGTCCGGTTCCGCGTGGCGTGCGCTCAGCCATTCCAGCTGGGTCTTGAGGCCGGCCAGCGGCGTGCGCAGCTGGTGCGCGACATTGGCCAGGAAATCCTGGCGCGCCCTGGCGCCGTCGCTGACTTTTTCGAGCAGGCCATTCAACGCCGTCACGACCGGTTCCAGTTCATACGGCACGCGGGCGGGGTCGAGCGGCGCCAGCTCGTCGGCTTCGCGCCCGCCCAGGTCGGCGCGCAGCCGGTGCAACGGGCGCAAGCCATTGCTGACCGAAAACCAGATCAGGCCGATGCTGGCCACGGCAAACACGGATTCCATCAACACCAGCGCGCGCAGGATGGCGTTGCGCAGCTGCGCATGCCTGCGGGCGGCATCGTCCGCTGGCGCGCCTGCCGCGCCGGCTGCCGGCGGCAACGACGCCAACTGGTAAGCGAGCACGCCGCCGGCCAGGTTGATCGACAGGATCGGCACGATCAGCCATTTCAGCAACCGCCAGCGGATGCTGGTCATGCCGCGGGGGCAGCAGCATGGGCGGCAACGGCGGGCATGTCGGGCGCCGGCTCGAGCATGTAACCGAAGCCGCGTATGGTGCGGATCGCCACGCCCGCGTCGGCAATCTTGGCGCGCAGGCGCGAAACATACACTTCCACCGCGTTCAGGGTCAGGTCGTCACCCCAGGGCTGGATGGCGTCGACGATCTGCTGTTTGGACACCACGCGCGCGCCGTGCTGGAGCAGGTACTCGAGCACGGTCCATTCGCGCACCGACAGCTCGACCACGCGGTCGCGCACGCGCACCCGCTTGGCGGTCGTGTCGAGCGTGAGATCGCCCATGGCCAGCAGCGTGGGCGGATGGTCGTGACGGCGCGCCAGGGCGCGCAGGCGCGCCACCAGTTCGGCAGTGGCAAACGGCTTGACCAGGTAGTCGTCGGCGCCGATTTCCAGGCCGCGCACGCGGTCCTCGATGGCGTCGCGCGCGGTGAGCAGCAGCACCGGCACCCGGCTGCCGCGCGCGCGCAGGCGCCGCACCACCTCAAAGCCGTCCAGGCCGGGCAGGCCGATATCGAGCACCACCATCTGCGCGCCGTCGGGCCGCTGCAGCAGCGTGTCGGCCTGTAGGCCATCGCCGACAACTTGCACCGTCATGCCGTGCGCAGTCAGGACCCGACCGAGGCCGTCGGAAAGCACGCTGTCGTCCTCCACTACCAGTATCTGCATGGGGTGCGCCGTGATTGATGGTTTTATGCATTATGCACCCGGTGTCGGTCGGTGACTAGCGTGCGCTGTAGGACCACGCCTACAGGGCTACAAAACCCGGACCTACATTGGGGCGTCCGCCCCTCTTATGTTCGCGATCTAACATTGGCCATAAAGTTCTGCCTATACGTGAGCTACATCACGTAACGCCGTAAATGGTTTCAGAAACAGCAGAATGAGTGAGGAAAAACATGATCAACGTCCCAAATAACGCCGCCATCGCCCCCGTCCCGAGCCGCATGCCAGCCGGTGCCGCCCGCGTGATGGCCGCGTCCAAACCCGTGATCAGCTACAGCGGTACCCAGCAAAACGAACTGCTGGCTGCCCTGCCTCGCGACGTGCTGGAATCGTTGTTCGAACACCTGGAACTGGTGACCCTGCCGTTCGGCAAGGAGCTGTTCGAGTTCGGCGGCACCATGGACTATGTGTATTTCCCGACCACCGCCATCATCTCGCTGTTGTACGTCATGGAAGACGGCGCTACCACCGAGATCGCCGTAGTGGGCCATGAAGGCGTGCTTGGCGTGTCGCTGTTCAATGGCGAGCGCGCCATGTGCACTGCCGTCACCCAGGCTGCAGGCTACGGCTACCGCATGAAGACCCAGCACCTGCGCGCGGCGTTCAGCCAGGGCGGCGCCCTGCCCGCGCTGCTGATGCGCTACAACACGGCTCTGTTCGCGCAGATGGCGCAAAACGCCGTCGGCGGTCGCCACAGCTCGATCGAACAAAAGCTGTGCCGCTGGCTGCTGGACCGCTTGGACCGCTCGCCGGGCAATGCGCTGAAAGTTACCCAGGAAATGATTTCGATCATGCTCGGCGTGCGGCGCGAAAGCATCACCGCTGCGGCCGGCAAGCTGCAGGACGAAGGCCTGATCACCTACCGTCGCGGCAACATTACTGTGCTGGATCGCGCCGCTCTCGAGGCGTATGCGGGTGAGTGCTATAAGGTGGCGAAGACGGAGTACGACCGTCTGCTGGTGGACGTAGGACGCTGCTGAGCATATCGGCCAGCGCGGACGGCAGCTTGCTTGCTGCTGCCGCTGCCTGCGCCGCAACAGTTGCTGGCGCTGCCGCAGGTTGATCCTCGAAAGCGGGTGCGGTCCGGCGCTCCGGCCCCGGCGGTTCCTGCGAACGCAACGGAATCGCCACTTCGATACACGTTCCCGTATCGTTTCTTCCCCGTCGAATATTCATCGTGCCGCCCAACAGCAAGGCGCGCTCGCGCATGCCCAGCAGGCCGTGCGACATCGGCTTGGCGATATTGGCCGCCGAAATCCCCACGCCATCGTCGATGATACGCAGCATCAGTCCGTCCTGGTTGCGGTTGAGCGTGACCGACACCCGGCTCGCGCGCGCATACTTGCGGATGTTGTTGAGCGATTCCTGCACGATGCGGAACAGCGCAATCGACAGGTCGCCGGCGTCGCGCGTGATCTGCTCGATATCGTCGCCCACCGTGCAATCGCAGCGCACCTCGGCCATGCGGGAAAACTCCTGGCAGTAGCTTTCGATGGCCGCGCACAAGCCCAGGTTGTCCAGCAGGCTCGGGCGCAGATTTTCCACGATGCGGCGCTTCATTTCCACCACTTCCACCAGCGTGCCGCGCGCATGTTTCAACTGCGCGGCCAGCTCGGGCTCGTTCTTGCCCAGCTTGAGCGTGACGGCCGCGATATCCATGCTGATCGACGTCAGGTGGGCGCCGATCTCATCGTGCAGCTCGCGCGACAGCCTGGCCTTCTCTTGCTCGCTGATGCTGATCAGGTGACGCGACAGCACCGATAACTGCTCGGTCCGCTGCGCCACCTGCGATTCCAGGTTTTCGTTGGCAATTTGCAGCGCGTGCTCGGCCTCGGCGCGGGTGGCGAAGCTGCGCCCCACCAGCTGGTAAAACATGATCAGGACCACGATGGCCACCGCATTGATGCTCATGCCCAGCAGCACGGCTTTTTGATATTCCTGGTAGAACATGGCGCTGCGGGCGGTCAGCGTTTCGTTTTGCTCCTGCTCCATGATCACCACCTGCAGGCGGATCTCATCCATGCTGGCGCGGCCGTCGCTGAGCTTGGCGATCTTGACGATTTCGTCCAGCCCGCCTTCGCGGAACACGTCCAGCGCCTGACTCATGATGGTCAGGCGGCGCCGTACCAGCGTCTTGAGCTGGGCCAGGTTTTTCAGTTGGTTGGGATTGTCGGACAGGAGCTTTTCGAGCTCCTTGAATTCCGTTTCGCTGTCGGCCAGCGCGGTGCGCGTGGGGCCGAGATAGGCGTCCTGGCCGGACAGGAAGTAGCCGCGCATGCTGCTTTCGGCGTCGAGCACGAGGACGTTCAGGTATTGCAGCCGGTCGGCCACGCGGGCGGTCTGGCCGATCAGCACCTGGGCGCCGCGCAATGCTTGCAGATTGTGAAACAGACTGAAGCCATTGACGATCAACAGCAACGCGCAGGTGACGCACAGGACGGTCTTGTACAGCGGCAAGCGGCGATGCGGCGCTGAATCGACAGTGAAATACATCCTCTTCCCTCAATTAACCGGGCGGGACACGCCCCAAGCTAATCAATTATAGACTGGAAGTAAGATTAATGCGCACTGCAATAGTGCGCAAGTGCATCATATCGACATCAATCGAGCAGATTGTTTTTCATGGCGTAATACGTCAGGTCGCTGTTGGACTGCATCCCCATTTTTTCCATGATGCGGGTGCGGTACGTGCTGACGGTTTTGATACTGAGCGACAGGGCCACGCCGATGTCGGACACGGTGGCGCCGCGCGCCAGCCGCAGGAAGACCTGGAACTCGCGGTCGGACAGCTCGGTGTGCAGGGCCGTGTTGGGGTCGCGGTCGAAACTTTGCGCCAGCAACTCGCCCACCGTGGAACTGACATAACGCCGCCCCTGGTACACGGTGCGCACGGCCGTCATCAGCTCATCCGCTTCACACTCCTTGTTCAGGTAGCCGTTGGCGCCCATCTTGAACAGGTTGAGCGCATATTGCTGCGCCGGGTAACCGGACAGGATCAGCACCGGAAGGTCGGGCTGGCCTTGTCGGATGGTGCGCAGGGTATCGATGCCGCTCTGGTCGGGCATGGCGATATCGAGCAGCAGCACGTCGCAGATTTCGCGGCGCGCGATATCGAGCGCCTCCCGCCCGGTGCCGGCTTCCGCCACTACGTCAAAATCGTCCGAAGACGAAAAAATCTGTTTGAAGCCTGCTCTTACTATTTGATGGTCGTCACAAATGGCAACGCGTATCATTGTTTCCTCTCGTCTTGTCCGGCTCACGCGCCCATGGGCGCCGACCGGACTCACGCCACCGTGAATCAGCTATCGCTGACTATTAAATAATATTGAAAGTATATCAGCAATCACACTATTGACGTGTTTTGCGCCAGCGGTGCGCACCTTTGCGGCGCACCTTGCATGATTATTGTTCCTGCCTCAGCAGAGCTAGTATGTCCAGCAATTCGCTGCGTATCAATTCCCGGTCCAGCGGAGCAGGAACGTCCGCCGGTGCGATTGCGTTGACAGACGAATCAGCATCATACTCCCCCGCCGCGCCATCGTAGGCACGGCTGTCGAGTTTATTGCGCGCGCCGCTGATGGTGAACCCCTGTTCGTACAACAGTTCACGGATGCGGCGGATCAGCAGCACTTCGTGATGCTGATAATAACGGCGGTTGCCGCGTCGCTTGACGGGTTTCAGCTGGGTAAATTCCTGTTCCCAGTAGCGCAGCACATGCGGCTTGACGCCGCACAGCTCGCTGACCTCGCCGATGGTGAAGTAGCGTTTGGCAGGGATCGGTGGCAGCACCACCAGCTCGGACTTGGCGGGACGATCATTCATGAACAATCAGCTCCCCCTCAGGCGGCACGCGCCATCGGATTGGTCTCTTCGACCATGCCTTTGAGTTTTTGACTCGCATGGAAGGTCACGACGCGGCGCGCCGTGATGGGAATTTCTTCGCCGGTCTTGGGATTGCGGCCCGGACGCTGCGGCTTGTCGCGCAGCTGGAAATTACCGAATCCGGACAGCTTGACGGCTTCGCCGCGCTCGAGCGCATTGCGGATCTCGTCAAAGAAGGTTTCCACCATGTCTTTGGCCTCGCGCTTGTTCAGGCCGACCTGCTCGAACAGCAATTCGGCCAGCTCCGCCTTGGTCAGCGTGGGCAAGTCCTTTTCCGCATCCTGGCGCACCTTGGCCACCTGCATGGCCCGATGCAGATCGGCAGCCAATGCTGATTGGAGTACGGCGGAATCAACGTCGTGATTATTAATTTTCCTGCCCTGCCTTATCAAAAAACGCATGCGCCCGAGCCGACGGCCGGACGCCCGGATAACATTAAGAAACGCCTGCACTGACGGGTGAGGTCAGCACGCCAGCGTGGTACAAGCCCGCTATGCTACCACGCCGTGCCGGTTTTTCATGCGACCGCAGGCGTGTCAGGCGCGCAGTCTTGCACCGAGCTTTTGCGTGGCGGCGTCGCCGGCCGCGGCCATGATGGCCTCGACCACATCGTCCTGCAGCGTGTTTTGAGTATCTTGCAAGCTAAAGCGGAAAGCAAGCGATTTCTCGTCCGTCTCCAATCCCTTGCCGCGATATTCATCAAACAAAACAATGGCTTGCACCAACTTGCCATGCGGACTCGCTTGCACGGCAGCCTGGAAAGCATCGCGCACCAGCTGGCTCGGAACGTCCTGTTTGACGACCACGGCCAGGTCGCGCGTGGCGCCCGGGAACTTGGAAATTTCCGTATATTCTGGCACGGAACGTTGCTGCAAAGCAAATGCGTCAACCTCGAACACGACGGGCGCATTCGGCAGTTCGTATTTCTGCAGCCAGCGCGGGTGCACTTCGCCGATGAAGCCGATCGCTTTGCCGTCCAACAGCACGTTGGCCGAGCGGCCTGGGTGCAGCGCCGGGTGTTGCGCTTTCTCGAAGCGCAGCGTCGCTGGTGCGAACAGGTGCTCGAGGTCGGCCTTGAGGTCGAAGAAGTCGACCGCGCGGCTGTCCTGGCCCCACTGCTCGTCGGCCACGCCGCCGTAGGCGATCGCTGCCACGCGCTTGGGCTGGTGGTAGCCGGCCACGGTCAGCGGGCCATCGGCGACGCTGTCGTCGCGGTGGTACACGGCGCCGATCTCGAACACGCGCACGCGGCTGGTTTTGCGGTTGAGGTTGTAACGGATGTTGGCGACCAGGCTGCCGACCAGGGTCGAGCGCATCACGCTCATCTGGCTGGCAATCGGGTTCTGCAGCGTGATCGGGTTGGTGTTGCCGCCGAAGTCCTGCTCCCATGCCGCTTCCACAAAGCTCATGTTGACCACTTCCTGGAAGCCCAGGTCGGCCAGCTGGTGGCGCACCGCGAACAGCGAGCGGGTGTTCTCCGGCGCGATGACCATGGTGTTGGCCGCCACGGGCGCGACGGCCGGAATGTTCTCGAAGCCGTACACGCGCGCGACTTCCTCGATCAGGTCTTCCTCGATTTCGATGTCGAAGCGGTAGCTGGGAGCCGTCACGGCAAACACGCCATCGGCCAGCGTGAACGGCAGCGCCAGGCGGGTGAAGATGTCGGCAATGACCTGGTCGGTCAATGGCACGCCTATCACCTTTTGCGCGCGCGCGGTGCGCAGCGTGACGGGAGTGCGTTGCGGGATGTTGACGATCTGGTCGTCCACCGGGCCCACTTGCGTGGCCGCGGTGCCGCAGATTTCCACCAGCAGCGCCGTGATGCGCTCGATGTGCTCGACCACGGTGGCGTAATCGACGCCGCGCTCGAAGCGGTGCGCCGCATCGGTCGAGAAATTGTATTTGCGGGCGCGGCCCTGGATGGCGCTCGGCCACCAGAATGCCGCTTCCAGGTAGATCGATTCCGTGTCCAGCGAGACAGCGGTGGAGTCGCCACCCATGATGCCGGCCAGCGATTCGATCTGCTGTTCGTCGGCAATCACGCCCACCCACTCGTTGAGGGCAACCGTGTTGCCGTTCAGGAGCTTCAGGGTTTCACCGGCTTTACCCCAACGCACATCGAGGCTGCCGTGGATCTTGGCCAGGTCGAACACATGGCTCGGGCGGCCCAGTTCCAGCATCACGTAGTTGGAAATGTCCACCAGCGCCGACACCGAACGCTGGCCGCTGCGCTCGAGGCGCTGCTTCATCCAGTCGGGCGTCGCCGCCTTGGCGTTCAGGTGGCGGAGCACGCGGCCGGCAAAACGGCCGCACAGGTCCGGCGCCGAAATTTTTACGGGAAGCACTTCGTCGGTGGTAACGGGCACCGTGCGGAAGGTCGGGACCGTCAGCGGCACGCCGGTCAGCGCCGACACTTCGCGCGCCACGCCCAGCACCGACAGGCAGTCCGCCTTGTTCGGGGTCAGCTTGATGGTGAACTTGAGGTCGTTGAGCGCATAGTAGTCGCGGAAGTTCTGCCCGACCGGTGCATCGTCCGGCAATTCCAGCAGGCCGCTGCCCTCTTCCGACAGTTTCAGTTCCTTGGCCGAGCACAGCATGCCTTGCGACTCGACGCCGCGCAGCTGGCCCACCTTGATTTCGAACGGCTTGCCATCGGCGCCCGGCGGCAGCACGGCGCCGGCCTTGGCGCACACGACGTGCAGGCCCGGGCGCACATTGGGCGCGCCACAGACGATGGTGAGCAAGGTGCCGGTGCCGACGTCCACCTGGCAAACGTTGAGGCGGTCGGCGTTGGGGTGCTTGGCCATGTCGCGCACCAGGCCGACCACCACGTTGGAGAACGGCGGCGCGACCGGTTCGACCTCTTCCACTTCCAGGCCGGACATCGTCAGCAGGTGGGCCAGTTCGTCCGAAGTCATCTTCGGATCGACCATGGTGCGGAGCCAGTTTTCGGAGAATTGCATAATCAAACTTTCTAGTTATCGTCTACCCGGAACCGTGGCTCCGTCATACCCGCGCAGGCGGGTAGCCAATTGTCGTCGCGTCATCGCACAAAATTGGGTCCCCGCCTGCGGGGGACGACGGAGTGGCCGCCGGTGGCACGCTCGCGCGATGCCGGAATCTCGTCTTAGTTAAACTGCTTCAGGAAGCGCAGATCGCCTTCGTAGAACAGCCGCAGGTCATTCACGCCGTAACGCAACATGGTCAAACGCTCGAGGCCGGAGCCGAACGCGAAACCGATGTATTTTTCCGGATCGAGACCGAAGTTGCGCACCACGCTCGGATGCACCTGGCCGGAACCGGAAATCTCGAGCCAGCGGCCCTTGAGCGGACCCGAGCCGAACGCGATGTCGATCTCGGCCGACGGTTCCGTAAACGGGAAATACGACGGGCGGAAGCGCACCTGCAGGTCGTCGGTCTCGAAGAAGGCCTTCACGAAGTTCAGGTACACGCCCTTCAAGTCGGCAAAGCTGATGTTCTCGGCGATCCACAGGCCTTCGACCTGGTGGAACATTGGCGAGTGGGTGGCGTCGCTGTCCACGCGGTAGGTGCGGCCGGGTGCGATCACCTTGATCGGCGGCGTATGGCTGCGCGCGTAGCGCACCTGCATCGGGCTGGTGTGGGTGCGCAGCAGCAGCGGCTTGCCTTCGCTGTCGTTGCCGTCGATGTAGAAAGTGTCTTGCATCGAACGGGCCGGGTGATTGTCCGGGCTGTTCAGGGCAGTAAAATTGGTCCAGTCGTTTTCGATTTCGGGGCCGTCGGCCACGTCGAAACCGATCGAGCGGAAGATTTCTTCCACGCGTTCCCAGGTACGCATCACCGGGTGCAGTCCGCCGCCGGCGCGTCCGCGGCCTGGCAGCGAGACGTCGATTGCCTCGGCATTCAAACGGGCTTGCATCTGGGCGTCGGCCAGCGCGTCGCGCCGGGCCGTCAGTGCCGCTTCGATCTGCTGCTTGGCAGCGTTGATCAGGGCGCCTTGCGCCTTGCGTGCTTCCGGGTCCAGCTTGCCCAGGCCCTTCATCAATTCGGTGATCTGGCCGGTCTTGCCCAGGTATTTGGCTTTGGCATTTTCCAGTGCGGCGGCGTCGTCTTGCGCAACCGCGAAATCCTGCACTGCTGAGGCAACGAGTTGTTCCAGGGAGTACATGCGTTTCTTTTCCTCAATCAAAAACGGGGCACAGGTTCACACCTTTGCCCCGTCCTTTACGCTGCCCGGTTAAGGGCCGCGATCATCAATCAATGCTTACGCAGCGATTTGTGCTTTGACTACGTTGACAATCGCAGCAAACGCTGGCTTGTCCATCACTGCCATATCGGCCAGGACTTTACGGTCCAGTTCGATTGCAGCTTTCTTCAGACCGTTCATGAATACGCTGTACGTCACGCCATGCTCACGCGAAGCGGCGTTGATACGGGCGATCCACAGGCGGCGGAAGACGCGCTTCTTGTTACGACGGTCGCGGTAGGCGTACTGGCCAGCGCGCATGACTGCTTGCTTGGCAATACGGTACACCTTGCTGCG
>JBEVMD010000265.1:0-3682 GCA_040508835.1 Duganella sp.
GTTCCAAGCAAAAAAAGAGCTGGGGCTTGCTGGTGGTATTGCTGTCAACCTGGGGCTGCTGGCGTGGCTGCAGGCCAGTTATTTCGTGCTGTTCTTCCTGGTGTACATCGTCGGCACGCTGGCGCTCAACCTCGCCTGGCGCACCGGCTGGACCGGGGTGGCGCCGCCCGTGATTTACCAGGACGAAGACGAATTGTAAGTACCCGGTTCAGCTCCGATTCAGGCCGGCTCCCTGCAAACTTCAGGCCACTTCATGGCCGCGCGCGGCGCGCAGGATCTCGAACCACTGGCTGCGGGTGAGCGTAAACTGCGTGGCTTCCACCGCCTGCGCCACCGCTTCGATACGGCCCGAGCCGGTCAGGCCGATCGGACGGCTCGGCAATTGCATGATCCATGCAAATACCACGCTCGTGAATGGACGGTCCAGCTCGTTAGCGATCTGTTCGATCCTGGCGCGCACGCGCTGCGCCGCCGGCTCGTCGCTGTTGAACAGGCGGCCGCCAGCCAGCGGCGACCATACCATGGGCGCCACGCCCAGATCCTGCAGGCCGTCGAAGGTTTCGTCGAACATCGGCGCCAGGCACAGCGGCGAAAACTCCACCTGGTTGGTGGCCAGCGCGATGCGGCGGTTGAGCGACTCGAACTGGTGGCGGCTGAAATTGGACACGCCAAAGTGTTTCACTTTGCCATCCTGGCGCAGGCGCGCGAACGCGCCGGCGATCTCGTCGAAATCCATCAGCGGATCGGGACGGTGGATCAGCAGCAGGTCCAGGTGGTCGGTGCCCAGCTGGCGCAAGGAATTCTCGGCCGACGCGATGATGTGGCTGGCGCTGGTGTCATAGTGCTGGATCGTGTGCTCGGGACGCGCAGCGCTCCGCAGCTTGATGCCGCACTTGCTCACCAGCTGCATGCGGTCGCGCAGCGACGGCTGCAGGGCCAGCGCCTCGCCGAACGTAGCCTCCACCGCGTAGCCGCCGTAGATGTCGGCGTGGTCGAAGCTGGTCACGCCCAGTTCCAGGCACTGCTCGATCAGGGCCACGCGCTGCTGCGCCGTCATGCCCCACTCGTTCATGCGCCACATGCCGGCCACGATGCGCGACAGGGTCAGGCCGGTTTTGCTGGTGGTGATGGTGGGGCAGGACAGGACGGTGTGAGACATGGAGGCTTTCGGAGAAATTGTTGGGTATGCGTGCATAGTGGATTCCCGCGCCAGCGGGAATCCAATGTCCTGCATTACTTCATCCAGAGACGAATCGAATCCCAGGCGCGGCCGAAGATCGATGCCTCTTCCACGTTTTCCAGGGACACCACCGGCAGGTCCAGCAGCGGTTTGCCATCGACCATCATCTTGAGCGAGCCGACCTTGGTGTTCTGCGCCAGTGGCGCGACCAGCGGGTCCTTGCGCTCGAGCGCAGGTTTGAGCTTGGCGGCCACGCCCTTCGGCACGGTGACCAGCACGTCGTTCATGAAGCCGATCTTGACCTCGTTCTTCGACCCTTTCCAGATTTCAGGCGTGGCAATCGCCTGGCCCTTCGAGTACAGCTTGACCGTATCGAAATTCTGGAAGCCCCAGTTGAGCAGCTTCTGGCTTTCCTGGGTACGTGTGGAATCGGAACTGGTGCCCAGCACCACGGAAATCAAACGGCGCTCGCCGGTGCCGTTGGGACGGTGGGCCGAGGCGATCATGCAGTAGCCGGCCGCTTCGGTGTGACCGGTTTTCATGCCGTCGACGGTCGGGTCCAGCCACAGCAGGCGGTTGCGGTTTTGCTGGGTGATCTTGTTGTAGGTAAAACTCTTGACCGAGTCGATCTTGTAGAACTCGGGGAAGTCGAGGATCACGCGCTTGGCCAGCACCGACAGGTCTTGCGCGGTCGAGTAGTTGTCCGGGCTGGGCAGGCCATGCGGGTTGGCAAAGCGGGTGGACTTGAGGCCCATGCGCTCGGCTTCCTTGTTCATCATCACGACAAAGGCGGACTCGTCGCCGGCAACGGCTTCGGCCAGCGCCACGGCGGCGTCATTGCCCGACTGGATCATCAGGCCGTGCAGCAGGTCGCTGATGCTGACCGGGGTGGCCGGATCGATGAACATCTTGGAGCTGCTCGAATCGACTTTCCAGGCGCGGGTGGACACGTTGACCATCTGGTTCAGCGCCACCTTCTTGTCGCGCAGCGCGCCAAAGACCACGTAAGCGGTCATGACCTTGGTGAGCGATGCCGGTTCGATGCGCAGGTTCGGGTCCTGGGCGGCAATGATCTGGCCGCTGGTGGCGTCCAGCAGCAGCCACGATTTGGCGGCGATGGTCGGTGGCGGCAGCGTTTGCGCTACGACGGCGGACATCATCAACACACTGGTGGCCAGTGCCGCGATAAATTTTTTCATGGGCGGTGTTCGGGGTAAAGGTTATAAAAGCAGCGGAAATTATAGGGGTTCAGCTTGCGGACGCGGTGTCCGTTTCCAGACTGGCAACTTCGCCGGGACGGCGCCACAGCTGGGTAACCCAGTTCTTGATGTGGTGCAGCTTGCGGTGGAAGAAGTGGTCGGCGCCGGGGATCACGATCACCGGGATATCCTGCGGGCGCACCCATTCGAGCACATCGGCCAGCGGGATGGTGTCGTCGAGTTCGCCGTGGATCAGGATGGTGTCGGCGGGAATGTCGGCCATCTGCCATTTTTTTGCAGCAGCGCCCACCAGGACCAGCCGCTCGGCCGGCGTGCCGGCAGCGGCCAGGCGCTGGCCCAGTTGCGACTGCACGTAGGTGCCGAACGAAAAGCCGGACAGCGTGACGGGCAGGCCGGGAAATCTGTCGACCATCCAGGCGTGCAGCACGGCCATGTCGTCGGTCTCGCCCTGGCCATGGTCGTGCACGCCTTGGGAGGCGCCCACGCCGCGGAAGTTGATGCGCGCGACCACGTAGCCGAGCTTGACGAAGGTGCGCATCAGGGTGACGGCCACCTTGTTGTCCATGGTGCCGCCGTACAAGGGATGGGGATGGGCCACCAGCGCGATGCCGCGCGGTGCGGCTTCAGGATGGTCGAGCACGCCTTCGATGATGCCGGCGGCGCCGGTCAGGGTGAATTTTTCTACGGTCATGGATATCGGCGATTAGATTTTCAGGCGGTCGACGACCTTGCCGCCGACCAGGTGGCTGTCGATGATTTCATCGATGTCTTCCTTGTCCACATACGTGTACCAGGTGCCTTCCGGGTAGACCACCAGCAGCGGGCCTTCCTCGCAGCGGTCCAGGCAACCGGCCTGGTTGATGCGGACGTTGCCGTGGCCGTTGATCTTGAGTTCCTTGCAGCGCTTCTTGGCGTGTTTCTGCGCGCCTTCGGCGCCGTGGTCGCCGCAGCTGTTGCGGCCGTCTTCCCGCTTGTTCATGCAGAAAAATACGTGGTGTTTGAAATATGGCGTGTCGCTCATGGCTGTATCTCGCTTCAGGGTAAGCGCTGGCTGTATGCGCATGGGTCAAGCCGCTATGATACCCGCCCTTGGCCGGCGGCGTTCAGCTTATGGGACGGCAGCCACAGGAACCAGAGCGCGACGAACGGCCACAGCAGGCTGAGGAATTGCGCGGCGCCGTTAAAGTTCAGGAACTTGCCTTGTACCCAGGTTTGCAAAGTGGCCACGAAGTACGGGTTGGCCGGCGTGGTGTTGATGATGACCAGGGCCAGCAGCAGGGCT
>JBEVMD010000268.1:0-8586 GCA_040508835.1 Duganella sp.
GCAGCACGGTGGCCCACACCTGCTCGGCGGCGCTGGTGGCCATGTCGCGCAGCAGCGCGCGCGACGGCGGCAGGCGCAGCTGCAGCACATTGCGCTGCGCGAAGTCGATCGACACCTCGCTGCCGAACCGCGCCGACGGCCGTTCGCGCAACGCCAGCGTGTACTGTTCGCTGCCTTCCATGTCGCGCCAGGCGGCCAGGAAGTGCTGCGAAAAATCGTGGCCGGCGGTGGTAATGGTCTGCACCGTGACCACGCCGTCGGCGCGCGGCGCCGCCGCTTGCATGGTGGCCGATGCAGCCATCGCGCGGACCGCAAACACGGCGGTTGCCGTGAAAAACATGACACGTAAAAACATATGAACCTCGCTGCCGTGACGTCGAAAATCGTTGGGACCGCAATCGAGTATATGAGCTGAGTACCCCTCAAATTTGACGGCGATCAGGCGCGGGGACGATATGATTTTGCGGCGGAAAGGAACACGAAAAACTCGCTTGAGCCCGTGAAATCAATTAGTGTATGGGTATCGAAATCGACCGGGGAGGTCCGTATGTCCAACCATTATCTCGACGTCGCGCTGGGCTTGTCGTTCACGTTCCTGGCCGTGAGCCTGCTGTGCAGCGCCACCCGCGAAGCGATCGCCTCGCTGTTCCAGACGCGCGCCAAGGTGCTGCTCGACGGCGTGCTGACCATGCTGCACGAAGCGGGCGCCGCGCCGCGCCTGCGCGGCATCCGGCTGTCGATCGCGCGCCTGCTGCGGCGCGACGACGGCTTCGGCCTCGACCGGCTGGGCGATGCGTCGCTCACGGCCGCCACGATGCGCCACCCGCTGATCACGGGCCTGGCCCAGCCCGGCCGCATGCCGTCGTACATCCCGGCGCCGATATTTGCGCGCGCGCTGGTGGCCACGCTGGTGGCGCGCCATGGCAAGGGCCACACGGCGCGGGTGCTGCTGGCCAGCGTGGGCAACGACGGCCTCGCACGCACCTTGCTGGCCATCATGGGCGAGGGACCGGACGACCTGGCGGCGCTCGAAAACGCCGTGCGCATCTGGTACGAGACCGTGATGGAGCGCATCACCGGCTGGTACAAGCGGCGCTCGCAACTGGTGCTGTTCTGTATCGGGCTGCTGTATGCGGGGGCGATGAATCTCGATGCGCTGGTGCTCAGTCAGCGGCTGTGGCAGGACGACAGCATTGCCGCCGAGCTGGCGAAAAAGAGCGCGGACAGCATCGCCAGCGGCCGTCTCGCACCCGATGCGGCGGCCACGCCGGGCGCCATCCTGGGCCAGGCCGTGACGGCGCAAAAGGCTATCGACAAGGTGGCGGGGCTGCCGGTGGGCTGGCCGTCGTCGCGCTTCGAGCGCATGGCCGACATGCGTGCGGGGGCCATCGCGGCCGCGCTGGGGTTTGCGTTGCTGGGGTGGATCGCGACCGCGTTCGCGTCGTCGCTGGGCGCGCCGTTCTGGTTCGACGGCGTGGGCTGGCTGCTGGCGCTGCGCGGCACCGGCGTCAAGCCGCCGGCCGAATCGGCGCCGGCCAATGCGTCGACGGCGCTGCCCAGCCTGACGCCGGGACCGCATTGAGCCTGCCGCCCGCTTGGGTTGCGCCGCTGCGTGACGACGGGTTCAAACGCCATGTGCGCCATGAAATGATCGGGTAAATAGTGCGCCGTCATCCCCGCGCAGGCGGGGATCCCATCGCACTTACGCCGAGAAATGCAGCGCCAGCGCAACGACCGCCGGCAGCGTCTGGATCAACAGGATGCTGCGCTTGACGGTCAGCGCGCCCCACACGCCGGCCACTGCCACGCAGCACAGGCCGAACACGGTCAACGCCGCACCCACCACCGCGTTCGGATGGGCAAACCCCACCACCAGCGCCGCCACCAGGAAACCGTTGTAACAGCCCTGGTTGGACATCGCGGGCCGCACGATCTGCGCTTTTTCCGCGCTCAGGCCAAAGACCTTGCGCCCGCGCGTGTCGAACAACACGGTTTCCAGCAAAACGATATAAATGTGGAGGATGGCCACCAGGGCGGTGACGATCTGCGCCAGTAATTGCATGTGTGCTCCAGGTTTATGATGGAACGCCGATTATCGCCGCGTTTGCACCGGCCGCACAATCGCGCAGGGCTAGTGCATGTCGATCACGTCGAACGGTGCTGCGGTGGACCCGAGAAACGCCATCACGCTGCGCGCCCGTTCGCCCATGTCTTCGTGGCGGGTGCCGGCCACGGCGGTGCGCAGGCCGGGGATGACTTCCGCGATATGCGGGCTGTCGTAGGCCTGCACCAGCAGCACGGCCAGCTCGGTGGCGCGGCCGCGGTTGTGACGCATGCGTTCTTCCAGCACGGCCAGCAGCGCGCGCTGCATGCGCGGCGTGGGATTGACGATGTGGCCGAACACCAGCGGCGTGTTGCCGATGGCGTCGCACAGGCGGCGTTCGATCTCGTCCGGCTTGACGTAGGATGCGATGTCGAAATACGCGCCGTTCCAGCTGGTGCGTTCGTACGGGTGGCCGGGCGGGAACGCGGCCACCGTTTCAAAGCCGAGCCGGTAGCTGATCCGGCGCAGCCATAGTAGGAGGGTGGGATTCATGGCGCGTATTTTAGCCGACAGCGGCGCGCAGCAGGTTGGGCGAGGTTGCTCAATGCTGGGCGGCTTTGGAAAACACGTTCATGACCACGACGCCAGCAACGATCAGCCCCATGCCCAGCAGCGCGGGCGTATCCATTTTCTGGCCGAACACCAGCCAGCCGACCAGCGTGATCAGCACGATGCCCACGCCGGACCACACCGCGTAGGCGATGCCCACCGGGATGGTGCGCAAGGTGAGCGACAGAAAGTAAAACGCCACGGCGTACCCGACCACCACCAGCACCGATGGCAGCAGGCGCGAAAAGCCCGCGCTCGATTTGAGGGCGGACGTGGCAATGGTTTCCGAGACGATGGCAATGGCCAGAAAGAGCCAGTTCTTCATGAGTTTCTCCTGTTCGCCCCATTATGCATGCGGCGGCAGCAGGGCGCCAGACTGGGCAAAACGGAAAAACTGTGCGCACAGCAGCGCATCGGGCGCGAAAAAAAGGCCGGGTGCGACCCGGCCCCGGCCCCTGGCCCCGACAGCTTCGTCAGGCCATATTACGCGTGGGCTTGCTCGCCCAGTTTCCCGGCTCTGAAATCTTCCACGGCCTGGAATACTTCGGCCTGGGTGTTCATCACGAACGGGCCGTATTGGGCGATCGGCTCGCCTAGCGGCTTGCCGGCCACCAGGATCAGGCGGCAGGCGTCGAGCGCATGGAGGTTGACGCCGTCTGCGCCTGCCGTGTTGGCCAGGATTGCCATGCGGCCGGCCGCCACGTCCTTGTCGCCCACCCGCACCGACCCCCGATAGACGAACACGAACGCGTTGTGGCCCTCGGGCAGGCGCTGGCTGAACGCGGCGCCGGCCGGCAGGTCGATGTCGAGGTAGATCGGCTCGGTCACCTCGCGCTGCACGGCGCCGTCCACGCCATGGCTGGCGCCGGCAATGACCTTGACGCCGACGCCGGCCTCGGTGGTAAAGCGCGGCACTTCGTCGCCGTTGAAATCGCGGTACCACGGCTCGCGCATCTTGTCTTTCGCGGGCAGGTTGAGCCACAGCTGGAAGCCTTCCATCACGCCGTCCTGCTGCTCGGGCATCTCGGAGTGGATCACGCCGCGGCCGGCCGTCATCCATTGCACGCCGCCGCTGGTGAGCAGGCCTTCGTTGCCGGCGCTGTCCCTGTGGCGCATGCGGCCTTCCAGCATGTAGCTCACCGTCTCGAACCCGCGGTGCGGATGGCTGGGGAAGCCGGCAATATAATCGTTGGCCTGATCGCTGCCGAAATTGTCGAGCATCAGGAACGGATCGAGCCGGCGCTGCAGCGGTTGCGTCACCACCCGGTTGATTTTCACGCCGGCGCCATCCATCACGGCCTGGCCGGCCACCACGCGTTCCACTGCGCGTTCGGTCGATACTGTTTCGCTTGGTACGTTGCTCATGGTGTTACTCCTTATTCATTGATGCCAGTGTGCTGGCATCGACGGCCGCGCGCGACGCGCAGCCCTTGGCGGGTGGGGACGTTAAACCAGCACGGCGTCGATGTCGGCGTCGGCCTGCGATTGCGCCCTGGCCGCCGCTTCCGGACCCAGGCCCAGTCCTTCGGCGTACACGAATTGGACGTCGGTCATGCCGAGGAAACTCAGGAACATTTTCAGGTGCGGCAACTGGGTGTCGGTCGGCGCATCGCGGTGCATGCCGCCCCGCGCCAGGCCCACGTACACTTTTTTGCCCGTGACCAGGCCTACCGGACCGGTGGCGCCATATTGAAAGGTGACGCCGGCGCGGGCAATCGCGTCGAACCAGGCTTTGAGCTGCACCGTGATGCCGAAGTTGTACATCGGCGCGCCAATCACGATGGCGTCGGCTGCCTGCACCTGGGCAATCAGGGCGTCGTCCAGGGCCACGCGGGCCGCTTGCGCGGCGCTGCGCTGGTCGGCCGGCGTAAACAGCGCCTGCAGGGTGGCCTCGTCCAGCACGGGGTGCGGCTGCGCGGCCAGGTCGCGGCGGGTCACGGACGCGCCCGGATTGGCAGCCTGCAGGCGGGCGACGATGGCGTCCGCAATGCGGGTCGATTCGGAACCGGTGCTGCGGGCGCTGGAATTGATTTGCAAGATGTTCATGGTGAGCTCCTGTAAAGGTTATTTGCTGCGATGGAGTGACTTTAATCGTTTCAAATCCAAACCGGAATCCCATAAAATGGATATCATTAATCCACTCATGGAACAATCGAAAGAAACTCATGGATATCGATCCGGCCGACCTGCTGCTGTTTGCCCGTATTGTCGAGTGCGGCAGCTTCAGTCTGGCTGCCGAGCGCGTGCAGCTGCCCAAGTCCACCGTCTCGCGCCGCATCTCGCTGCTGGAGGCGCACCTGGGCGAACGCTTGCTCCAGCGCACCACGCGCAAGCTGGTGCTCACCGAGTTCGGCGCCAGCCTGCTCGAGCACGCCCGGCGCGTGGCCGACGAGACGGAAGCGGCCGGCGCGCTGGCCCAGCACCGGCAGGGCGCGCCCAGCGGCCTGCTGCGGGTGTCGATGCCGGCCGACTTTGCCAACCTGGCCATGAACACGGTGCTGGCGCAGTTTCTCGCGACCTATCCGGCAATCTCGCTGGAGCTCGATTTGTCGCCGCGGCGGGTGGACCTGGTGGCGGAAAATTTCGACCTGGCGATCCGCATGGGCGATCTGCCGGACGACGCCACGCTGGCCGCGCGCCGCATCACGGTCAGCACGCTGGCGCTCTATGCGTCGCCGGTGTACACGGGGCTGCGCGGCTTGCCCGAGCATCCCGACGACCTGTTCCGCCACGATTTACTGAGCTTGCCGCCGCGCGTGCACGGATTGATACGGTGGTCGCTGTCGCGGGGAAAAGTGGTGTGGGAGCGCGAGCTGCCGGTGCGGGTGCTGGCCAACTCGCCGGAGCTGCTGGTGCGCATGGCCGGCACCGGCGCCGGCATCGGCGCGTCGACCGAGGCGATTGCGCGGCCGTATGTGCAAAAAGGGGAGCTGGTGCGGGTGCTGCCCGAGTGGGCATTTGCGCCGGTGGTGGCGTGGGCCGTATTTCCGGGCCGGCGGCTGATGCCGGCCAAGACCCGGGTATTTATCGAGGCGCTGGAAGGCCTCGGTTAGCGGGCCGGGCCTGGCGGTTAAGCCAGCATGGCCATGGACTCGCCCAGCCGCACGGCGCCGGCCGGCTGCCATGCCGGGTTGAAACGCAGCGTGTCTTTCGGGAACAGCATGACCACGGTGGAGCCCAGCAGGAAGCGGCCCAGCTCGTCGCCCTTTTTCAGCACGATGGTTTGATCGTCATAGGTCCACTCGGTGACCTTGGGCAGGCGCGGCGGGTTCACCAGGCCGTGCCACACGGTGGCCATGCTGCCCACGATGGTGGCGCCCACCAGGGTCATCACGAACGGGCCGTGGGCCGTCTCGAACACGCACACCACGCGCTCGTTGCGGGCGAACAGGCCCGGAATGCCGCGCGCCGTGGTGGGATTGACCGAGAACAGCTCGCCCGGCACGTAAATCATGCGCGTGAGCTTGCCGTCGCACGGCATGTGGATGCGGTGGTAGTCGCGCGGGCTCAGGTACAGGTTGGCAAAGCTGCCGTGCTGGAAGCGGGCGGCCAGCGCCGCATCGCCGCCCACCAGCGCCGTGGTGCTGAACCGGTGGCCCTTGGCCTGGAAAATCTGGTCGTCTTCGATGGCGCCGAACTGGCTGATGCGGCCGTCGACCGGGCAGATGACATCGGCGTTGGCCAGCGGCCGGGCGTCCGGGCGCAGCGAGCGCGTGAAAAATTCGTTGAAGCTGGCGTAGCTGGCGATGTCGGGATTGAGCGCCTCGCTCATGTTGACGTCGTAGCGGCCCACGAACCAGCGGATCAGGCGGGTCGTCATGGCGCCGCCCCGGGCGCCGGCCACGCGGCCGGCAAAGTTGGTCAACGCTCCCTTGGGAAGCAGGTATTGCGGCAAGACGGCAAGGCGGTCGGACACGATGGCATTCCAATAACGAGTAGAGCGATGGCGCATTATAAACGCAGCGGCGGGGCGCGGGCGGGTGCGCTGCGCGAATTGAATAATTTGTTATTTTCGCTATTGGCGTTTATGAAATTTCGCTAAATCGCCACAGTGCAGGCATTTGAATGCAAAAACGATGATGTAATTCATCAATGTTTAATATGGGCAAGGCATAATGCCCATTCCCCCGTTCATCACAACTGGTAGTCATTATGACCATGCGCCTGACGCAGATCGCCCTTGCCGTCTGCACCGTTAGCTCCGTTTTCCTTCCCGCCAGCGCTGCCCGCGCTGAAGACGATGCCCCCAACCCGGCCAGCGTCAAGACCGAACCCGTGATGCAGAAGATCATGGTCAAGGGCACGGCCGCCAGCTACGATGCGCGCCGCGACGATACCGCCAGCAAGACCGTGGTCAACAGCGAAGAACTGCAGAAATACGGCGACACGTCCGTCAACGACGTGTTGAAACGCATCCCCGGCATCACGGTGGGCGGCGCGGCCGGGCGCAGCGGCGGCGAAATCCGCATGCGCGGCCTGGGCGCCGGCTATACGCAGATTCTGATCAACGGCGAAAAAGCGCCTGCCGGCTTTTCCATCGATAACCTGGCGCCCGACGTGATCGAGCGCATCGAAGTGCTGCGCGCGGCCAGCGCCGAGTTCAGCACGCAGTCGATTGCCGGCACCATCAACATCGTGCTGAAAAAGACCGTCAAGCTCGACCAGCACGTGGTCAAACTCAGCGGCGCCAAGGGCAGCAAGTTCAGCTCGCCCAGCGCCAGCCTGCAACTGTCGGACCGCGACGGCGCCATGGCGTATTCCGTGGGCCTGAACGCCTGGCGCTACCAGTATCACCGCGTGACGCCCAGCACGGAGACGGGCGCCGATGCGGTGGGCGTGCCCGACGTCGACCGCTCCGCGACCTGGGCCGAGCGGGGCCGGTCCGACGGCGTCAACCTGGCGCCGCGCTTCAACTGGACGCTCGACGGCGGCGACACGCTGACCTGGCAGACCTTCGTCAACTACAACACGTTCTCCAACAACACCCGCAGCCTGACCACGGTCAACCTCGACACCGATCCGGGCCCGGACTACGACCGCATCGACGGCAGCTTTAGCAGCCACAACGGTTTCGGACGTACCGACCTGAACTGGGTAAGCCAGCTGGACGAAGGCGCCAAGCTCGACGTGAAATTCGGCGTCAACACCAGCCGCAACGCGTCCGACGGCTACAACCTCGGCAGCAAACTGGGCAACGCTCCCACGCTGGACCGCACGGTGGTGGCCAAGACCACCGAGCAGGGCGTGTCCAGCCAGGGCAAGTATTCGCGCCCGCTCACGCTGGGCACGGCCGTGGACGGCGAGACCCCGCCCGCCGAGCATGCATTGTCGCTGGGCTGGGACGTGGGCGTGACCGACCGCGACGACACCCGCCGCCAGCGCGAGTTGCCGCTGCCGGGCAGCAACCCGACCAACCTGGACGAGGATTTCACGGCGCGCATCACGCGCGTGGCCGTGTACGGCCAGGACGAATGGAACGTCACCCCCAGCTGGTCGGTCTATGCCGGCGTGCGCTGGGAAGGCTACCAGACCGACATCGACGGCGCCGGCTTTGCATCGGTCAACGAACGGTCCAGCGTGCTGAGCCCGCTGTTCCAGACCCTGTTCAAGCTGCCCAACAAGAAAGACCAGCTGCGGCTGGCGCTGACGCGCACGTACAAGGCGCCGGCCACGCAGAACATGGTGCCGCGTAACTTCATTTCGGCCAATAACAGCCGGCTCGACCCGGACCGCCGCGGCAATCCGTCGCTCAAGCCGGAGGTGGCGCTGGGGCTCGACGCCTCGATCGAGCATTACTGGGGCGACGGCGCCATGCTCAGCGCCAGCGCATCGGTGCGCCAGATCGACGACTATACCCACAACGTGCTGCTGCAGGACGGCGAGCGCTGGGTGGCGATGCAGGTCAATGACGGCAAGGCGGAGACCCGCGGCTT
>JBEVMD010000499.1:0-4679 GCA_040508835.1 Duganella sp.
ACTTGCAGCAGGGGACGTCCGTGTCGCCGCGCGGCGAGCGCCTGGGCGCCAACAGCCGGTATTTGACGCGCAACGGCCAGCCGTGGTTCCCCGTGATGGGCGAATTCCACTACACGCGCTCGCCGGCCGCAGACTGGGAACTGGCGCTGCGCAAGATGAAGGCGGCCGGCATCACCGTGGTGGCCAGCTACATCATCTGGAACCACCACGAGGAACAGGCCGGCAAGTTCGACTGGACCGACCGCCGCGACCTGCGCCGCTTCCTGCAGCTATGCCGGAAGGTGGGACTGCAAGCGGTGGTGCGCATCGGCCCGTGGGCCCACGCGGAAGTGCGCTTCGGCGGCATGCCGGACTGGGTGGTGTACAGCATGCCCACGCGCGGCAACGATCCGCAATACCTGCATTACGTGGCGCGCCTGTACGGCCAGATCGGCCGGCAGCTGCAAGGATTGATGTTCAAGGACGGCGGGCCCGTGATCGGCGTGCAGCTGGAAAACGAATACAATCTGCGCGGTCCCGGCCAGGGCGCCGAACACATCGCCACGCTCAAGCGGCTGGCCCTCGAGGCCGGGCTCGACGCGCCGCTGTACACGGTGACAGGCTGGGACGGCGCCGTGTACCCGCCCGGTGCGGTGACGCCCATGTTCGGCGGCTATGTCGACGAACCGTGGGCGGCCAGCACGCGCGAACTGGCGCCCAAGGAAACCTATGCGTTCCGGTTCGACACCCGCGTGAGCGGCGACCTGGGCGCGCAAACGGCTGCCCGCGGCCGGGGCACGGCCGACGACGAGATCGACCTGACGCCGTTCCTCGGCGCCGAATACGGTCCCGGCGTGCCGTTCATGTACCGCCGCCGCCCCGTGATCGGCGCCGACGACGTGGCGTCCATGATTCCGGTGCAGCTCGGTTCGGGCGTCAACCTGCTGGGCTATTATATGTTCCATGGCGGGCGCAATCCGGCAGGGCGCACGTGGTTGCAGGAAAGCACGGGCACGGGCGGCCATAACGACCTGCCGCTGATCAATTACGATTTCCAGGCGCCGCTGGGCCCGGACGGCCAGCAGCGCCAGGTGCTCACGCGCCTGCGCCCGTATCACTGGTTCCTGCAGGATTTCGGCGCGCGCCTGGCCACGATGACGGTGCGCAAACCCGCTGTCGTGCCGGGCAACGCGGCCGACCTGCACACGCCGCGCTACGCCGTGCGCAGCAATGGCGACAGCGGCTTCCTGTTCGTCAACAACCACGTGCGCCAGTACGCGATGGCCGCGCACCCGGGCGTGCGCTTCGAGGTGGCGCTGCCCGCCGGCACGCTGACCTTCCCGAGCACGCCCGTGGACATTGCCGACGGCGATTATTTCATCTGGCCGTATAACTTCGACCTCGACGGCGTGGTGCTGCGATCGGCCACCGCGCAGCCGGTGGCGCGCCTGGACCTGGGACCGGACGGCGTGGTGTACGTGTTTGCCGCGCACCGGCGCATTCCCGTGGAACTGGCGTTCGATCCGGCTGCCGGCGGGCAGCTGCAGGCGGGCAGCGCGCGGGTGGCCGCGCGCGACGGCAAGCTGGTCGTGGATCACCTGACACCCGGCATGGACGCTGCCGTCACCATCGCCCGTGGCAAGCGCGGGCCGGTGCGGGTGGTGGTGCTGACCGCCGACCAGGCCGAACAACTGACGGTTGCCGACGTGGCCGGCAAACGCCGGCTGCTGCTGAGCGAACAGCAACTGGTGGTCGATGAGGACGGCCAGCTGCAGCTGCGGGCGGTGGGCGGCAACGCGTTTCGCGTGGCCGTGTTTCCCGCGCTGGGCACGCCGGCCGCCGCTGCCGCCGGCGGCGCCGCCATTGCAGTGCAGCAGCGCACGGATGGCATCTTTCAGACATATACGGCCACGGTGCCCGCGCGGCAGGTGACGGCCACCATGTCTGCGCTGCGCGCGGCGCAGCCGGTGCCGCCGGTGCTCATCGGCGGCAAGGCCAGGGCGGCCCAGGAACCGGGGCCGGAAACCTTTGGCCTGGCCGCCTCGTGGCAGGTGACCGTGCCGCCGGCCCAGCTGGCGGGCCTCGACGACGCCTTGCTCGGCATCGATTTCGTGGGCGATATCGGCCGCTTGTACGCGGGTGTGGACATGCTGGACGACTGGTATTACAGCGGCTACGGCTGGCAGGTCGGCCTGCGCCGCTTCCACGACCGGCTCGCGCAGCCGCTCACGGTGTCGGTGCTGCCGCTGCGCGCGGATGCGCCGATCTACCTCGACCGCCAGGCGCGGCCCGATTTCGGCGGCCAGACCCAGCTGGCGCAACTGCGCCAGGTGACGGTCACGCCCGTGTACCTGCTGCGGCTCAAGCTGCGCTGAAACGCTGCGCCAGGAACGACGCAGGGCCGGCGCGCGTGCAGTCTCAGCAGCCCTAGCAGCCCGAACCCGGCGCCCAGCAGGGCTGCCGGCGGCAGCTCGGGCACGGTACTGGTCAGCGGCCGGGTCTCCACCGTGACCGCGTACGACGTTACCTGGAATTGTCCCTGCAGTTCGCGGAACGAGCCCAGCGTCAGCGTGGCAAAGTACAGGCGGTCGTACGCGCCGGTGGCGGCGGTATTGCCGAAATCGAGATGCAGCACGCCATCGGCCTCGGTGCCTTCGGCGCTGCCGGACCCGCGATCGACGCGCTCCGAATAACCCGGACCGCAAGGCGCGCAGGGCGGCCACAGCACCACGTACGCCTGGGCGATCGACAGCGAGCGGCTCTCGAACGGTTCCGGGATGGTATAGCGCACCTCCATGGCGACATGGAAATTGCCGGTCATATAATAGCCTTCGGCCGCTTTCAGCTCGAACAGCCATTCGTTGAAATAAAAGCCGGGGCCGTCCTGCGTGAACGGCACGTCCGACAGCGTGAACGTGTCGCCGGCAACGCCGATGCCCGTCTGGCGGCCGGTGTCGAACGTGACATGGTCGCCGGCGAGGACATCGGCGCGCGCCATGCCGGTGTGGGACAGGAACGCGGCGGCGACAAATAGCAAGGCCGGCAACGGATGGCGCATGGGAGCTCCCGGGCGGTGCGGTTGTGTCATGGGGGCGGAGGTCATGCGCGGCCCGCGCGCCGGCGCGCGCACCAACCCAGCAGGGACAGGCCGGCGCCCAGCAGGGCCACCGGCGGCAGCTCCGGCACGGCACTGGCCAGTGGCCGGGTCTCTACCGTGATCGCGTACGCGTCCACCCGGAACTCGCCATACAGTTCCTGGAAGCTGGCATACAACAGCGAGGCCAGGAACAGCCGTTCGTAGGCGCCGGCGGCGCCCGTGTTGCCGTAATCGAGGTGCAGCACGCCTTCAGCCTGCTGGCCGTCGGCGTAACCGTTGGCGTAACCGACCTGCGCCGAATCGAACGGACCGCACTGCTCGCAGGGCGGATACAGCACGTCGTAGCCGGCCGAAATGAAAAGCGAGCGGCTGACGACCGGTTCCGGGATGGTGTAGCTGATGTCCAGCACCACGTGGAAATTGCCGGTCATGTAGTAGCCGTCCTGCGCCTTGAACTGGAACGACGAACGGTCCAGGAACGCGCTGATCGAACCGTCCTGCGCGTACGGGGGGCTCGACAGCGTGAACGTGTCCCCCACGGCCGAGACGGGCGTCCAGCCACGGGGATCGAACGTGACGTGGCTGCCGGTCATGACATCGGCGTGCGCAGTGCCGGCTTGGGCGGCAAACATGGCCAGGGCCAGCAGCAATTTCGGGAACGGTTGGGACATGGTGTCTCCTGAACGAATGTAGGGGGATGAACAACGGACGCCCATCGTACAGCGGATATTTTCGTTATTAATATTATATTTTTTGAGTGTGGTTTTGCGGCCTCAAAAAAATGTCGGGCCCGGCCCGGTGCATGAGCCGGATGAGGCGGATGAGGCGCAACATGGCGCTAGCGGCCCAGGTAGGGCAGCTGGATGTACACCGTGACGTTGCTGGAGAGGTAAGTGGGAAAGAAGATGTCGTCGACCGGCAGCATGACGCCGACCGTCACGGTGGCCGGCCGTTCCAGTCCCGAGCAAAAGAATTGTCCGCACTGGACGATGACCGTGGGCGGCACGTCGCTGCCGGCCACCTCGGCCAGCATTTCCGCGACCATCTGGTTGGCCACGCCGGCCACGATGGCCGCGCGCTGCGGATTGACGATCTCGGCCACGGGAACCCGCGCCAGGTAGGTGACGGCGTTCTGCACGGCTTTTTGCGCCATCGTGTAATGGTAAAAATAGCGTCCCAGGTACAGCGGCACGATCAGCACCGTGAGCAGGAACATCATGACGATCAGCATTTCCATCACCGCCACGCCGCCAGCCGGCCGGCACGGTGCGGCAGGCTGGCGGGGACGGCAGGGAGCGCGGCGCGGCGGGGGCATGGTGGCGGCAGGGAAGATGGCGATTGGCCATGGTAACGGCGGCCGTCGCCGCGCCGATTGATGCACGTCAGCAACTATTGCCCCGTGCCGCCACGGGCCCGGTCCGCGCAGCGCCGGGAACTGCGCCGGTTACATCGCCACGGCGCCCCCGGCCACGGCCAGCATGGCGCCGGTCATGTAACTGCCTTCGCTGGACGCCAGCAGCACGTACGAACCAGCCAGTTCGGCCGGCTGGCCGGGACGTTTCATCGGCACCTGCTGGCCGAAGGTCTGGATTTCCTCGGGCTT
>JBEVMD010000315.1:0-2527 GCA_040508835.1 Duganella sp.
GAAAAGAACCGGCGGGCCACGCGTGACTCGAACGCGAGCGACGGCGGCAGCTGCACGATCAGGGGTCCCTGACGCTGGCCGAGTCCGCTGACGCTGGCGAGAAAGGCACCGAGCGGTCGCCTGGAGGCGCGAAGACGTGATTCGTGCGTGATCGTCTGCGGCAGTTTCACGGCGAACCGGAAAGATCTCGGCGTCTGCCGTGCCCAGTTCGCATACGTGGCGCGGGCATGTTCGCGGTAGAAAGACGTGCTGATCTCGACGGCCCGCAGCACCTGCGCATAGCGCTCGAGATGTGTTCCCTCCCCGGGAAACTTCGCGGCACTGCGTCTGGGAATGGACCATCCGGTCGTGGCGATGACGATCATCTAGGTAACGTCTGGCAGCCCCGGGAGCAACTTGTCGAGCGTGATCGGATATTCGCGCACGCGCGCGCCGGTGGCGTTGTAGATGGCGTTGGCAATGGCCGCCCCGACCCCGCAAATGCCCAGCTCGCCCACGCCCTTGGCCTTCATCGGCGACGAGACGGGATCGGTCTCGTCCAGGAAAATCACGTCCTGGTGCGGGATATCGGCGTGTACCGGCACTTCGTAGCCGGCCAGGTCGTGGTTGACGAAGAAGCCGCGGCGCTTGTCCACTACCAGCTCTTCCATCAGGGCGGCGCCGGCACCCATGGTCATCGCGCCGATCACCTGGCTGCGCGCCGACTTGGGATTGAGGATGCGGCCAGCCGCGCACACGGCCAGCATGCGGCGGATGCGCACTTCGCCCGTATCGGCATCGACGCCCACTTCCACGAAATGCGCGCCAAAGGTCGACTGCTGGAATTTCTTGTCCAGGTCGCCGTACTCGATGGTGTCCTCGGCCGTGATGTCGCCACCGGACGCGGCCTGCGCCAGCGCCACGCTCTTGCCGGCGGCAGTCACTTTACCGTCCGCAAACTCCGCCTCAGCAGGCAAGCCCAGCTTTTGCGCCACTGCTTCGCGCAGTTTCACGCACGCGGCATACACGCCGGCCGTGGAACTGTTGCCGCCCCACTGCCCGCCCGAACCGGCCGAGACCGGGAAGTCCGAGTCGCCCAGCTTGACCACGACCTGGTCGATGGTGACGCCCATCATTTCAGCGGCGGTCTGGGCGATGATGGTGTAGCTGCCGGTGCCGATGTCGGTCATGTCCGTTTCCACCGTGACGATGCCCTTGCCGTCCAGGCGCACGCGGGCGCCCGACTTCATGACGATGTTGTTACGGAACGCCGACGCCACGCCGATGCCGACCAGCCCGCGGCCGTCGCGCACCTTGCCCGGTTCGGCACTGCGCTTGCTCCAGCCGAAGCGCTCGGCGCCGGTGCGCATACATTCGACAAAACGGCGCTGCGAAAACTTGCGCTCGCGCTTGGCCGGATCGTGGGTGACGTCGTTGATGATGCGGAACGTGACCGGGTCCATCTTCAGCTTTTCCGCCAGCTCGTCGACGGCGATCTCGAGCGCCATCAGGCCCGGCGCTTCGCCCGGCGCGCGCATGGCGTTGCCTTCGGGCAGATCGAGCACGGCCAGGCGCATCTTGGTCATGCGGTTGGCGCCCGCATACAGCAGCTTGGTCTGCATCACGGCCGTTTCCGGTTGGCCTTCCGGCAGATCGCCCGACCAGCTTTCGTGGCCGATGGCCGTGATCTTGCCTTCGCGGCTGGCGCCGATGCGGATGCGCTGGATGGTCGCCGGACGGTGCGTAGTGTTGTTGAACATGAATGGGCGCGGCAGCGTGAGCTTGACGGGACGGCCGGCCGCCTTGGCGCCCAGCGCCGCCAGCACCGCTTCGCAGCGCACGAACAGCTTGCCGCCGAAGCCGCCGCCGATGTACGGCGACACCAGGCGCACGTTTTCTTTCGGCACGCCCAGCGTCTTGGCGACGTCGCCCACGCCCCACGCGATCATCTGGTTCGACGTCCACAGCGTGAGCTTGTCGCCATCCCACTTGGCAATCGACGCGTGCGGTTCCATCATCGCGTGCGACTGGTCGGGCGTGTGGTACATGAAGTCGATCTTGACCGGGGCCGACTTGAAGGCGCCGTCGAAGTCGCCGACCTTGGTGTCGGCATTTTCCTTGTCGGAGTGCGGCTTGGCCGAACCCTTGACCTTGGCCAGGTCAAATGCGCCCTGGCCTTCGGCATACTCGACCTTGATCAGCTTGGAGGCGGCGCGCGCCTGTTCCCAGGTGTCGGCCACGACCACGGCAATGGCCTGGTGATAGTGCTGGATCTCGGGGCCGCCCAGCAGGTGGGCCGTGTTCATCTTGCCCTTGCCGAGTTTGCCCGCGTTGTCGGCGGTGACGACCGCCAGCACGCCCGGCGCCTTGCGCGCGGCGGCAATGTCCATGGACGTGATGCGGCCCTTGGCGATGCCGGCGCCGATCACGACGCCATAGGCGGCATTCTTGGCGACATCGTGCCGTTCATACGCGTAGGGCGCGGTACCGGTTGTCTTGCGCGGACCGTCGATGCGGTCCAGCGGTCGGCCGACGACCTTGAGCTGGT
>JBEVMD010000321.1:0-5213 GCA_040508835.1 Duganella sp.
GTTCATGCGCAGGTAGTAGCTGGTAGTCACTTCCGACATCGGCAGGATTTCGATATTGGTCATGGCGTTGGGCTGGAACGCCAGGTGCGGCACGCGGTGCTCGGGATCGGCCGTGGCCAGGCGGGTGATGTCCACCAGGTCGGCAATCACGGCCGACGCGGTGGGTTCGGCGCCGGCGCCCTTGCCCGAATACAGCGTGGCGCCCACGGCGTCGCCCTGCACCAGCACGGCGTTCATGGCGCCTTCCACGTTGGCGATCAGGCGCTTGGTGGGGATCAGGGTCGGGTGCACGCGCAATTCCACCCCTTCCTTGCCATTGACCGTGGCGCGCTTGGCAATGCCCAGCAGCTTGATGCGGTAGCCCAGCTCTTCCGCGTAGCGGATGTCGGTCGCATTCAGCTTGGAAATGCCTTCCACGTGTGCCTTGTCGAACTGCACCGGAATGCCGAACGCAATCGCCGACATGATGGTGGCCTTGTGCGCGGCATCGACGCCTTCGATGTCGAAGGTCGGGTCCGCTTCCGCGTAACCGAGTGCCTGCGCTTGCTTCAGAACAGTCGCGAAGTCGAGGCCCTTGTCGCGCATCTCGGACAGGATGAAATTGGTAGTGCCGTTGATGATGCCGGCCAGCCATTCGATGCGGTTGGCGGTCAGGCCTTCGCGCAGCGCCTTGATGATCGGGATGCCGCCGGCCACGGCCGCTTCGAACGCCACCATCACGCCTTTCGCCTGGGCGGCGGCAAAGATTTCGTTGCCATGCACGGCCAGCAGCGCCTTGTTGGCGGTGACCACGTGCTTGCCGTTGGCGATCGCCTGCAGCACCAGCGCCTTGGCCTCGTCGTAGCCGCCGATCAGCTCGACAACGATGTCGATCGCGGGATCGTTGACGATGTCGAACGGATCGGCCACCACCTTGACCTTGCCGCCCGTGCGCTCCTGGGCGCGCGCCAGGTTGCGGGCGGAAACGGCCACGATTTCGATGCCACGGCCCGCGCGGCGGCGGATTTCTTCCTGGTTACGTTCAAGTACATTGAACGTCCCTGAGCCGACATTGCCGACGCCTAATAAGCCTACTTTGATCGGGTTCATATAAATCGTTTCTATTGATTGGGTGAAGATCGTCTCAAACCGACCAGGGCAAGGCGTTTGGTAAAGATCGTCTCAAACCGCCCAGGGCAAGGCGCGGCGCCGAAGACAGTGCGTTAGCACGGCAAGGCGCCGCAACGCCGCCCTGGGCGGTTTGCGGCGATCTTAGACACTGGCGCCATGGCGTTTGCGGTAGCTCTCCATAAACTTGGCCATGCGGCCGAAGGCTTCCGTCATATCGTCCGAGTTGGGCAGGAACACGACGCGGAAATGGTCCGGCGCGATCCAGTTGAAGCCCGAACCCTGGACGATCAGCACTTTTGTTTCAGCCAGCAGTTCGTAGGCAAACTGCTGGTCGTCCGCAATCGGATAGATTTTCGGATCGAGACGCGGGAACATGTACAGCGCCGCTTTGGGCTTGACACAGGTGACACCGGGAATCTCGGTGAGCAGCTTGTGGGCCAGGTCGCGTTGCTTCAACAGGCGCCCGCCCGGTCCTACCAGGTCGTGTATCGACTGATAGCCGCCGAGCGCAGTCTGGATCGCAAACTGCCCCGGTGCGTTCGCGCACAAGCGCATCGAGGCCAGCATGTTGAGGCCCTCGATATAGTCTTTCGCATGGGATTTTTCGCCGGACACGACCATCCAGCCGGCGCGGTAGCCGCACGCGCGGTAGTTCTTCGACAGGCCATTAAACGTCACGAACAGCACGTCGTCCGCCAGCGAAGCGATAGAGACGTGCTCGGCGCCGTCGTACAGCACCTTGTCGTAGATCTCGTCGGCGTAAATGATCAGCTGGTGCTGGCGCGCCAGCTCGATGATCTGCTGCAGCAGCTCCACCGGGTAGAGCGCACCAGTAGGGTTGTTGGGGTTGATGACGACGATGGCGCGCGTATTGGCCGTGATCTTGCTGCGCATGTCGTCGATGTCCGGGTACCACTCCTGCTGCTCGTCGCAGATGTAGTGCACCGGCTTGCCGCCGGACAGGCTGACGGCGGCCGTCCACAACGGATAATCGGGCGCCGGCACCAGCACTTCGTCGCCGTTGTTGAGCAGCGCGTTCATCGACATCACGATCAGCTCGGATGCGCCATTGCCCAGGTAGATGTCATCGATGGTGACGCCGGCGATATTCTTGCCTTGCGTGTAATGCATGATGGCCTTGCGCGGCGCGAACATGCCCTTGGAATCGGTGTAGCCGGCAGCGTTGGACAGGTTGATCTTCATGTCCTGCACGATCTCGTCCGGGGGATCGAAGCCGAACACGGCGAGGTTGCCGATATTGAGCTTGACGATCTTGTGACCTTCCTCCTCCATTTGGCGGGCTTTTTCGGGCACCGGGCCGCGGATCTCGTAGCAGACTTCCGCCAGTTTGTTCGATTTATGAATCGGTCGCAAAATAAAATCCTGTTCAGATGAGGCAAAAACGCTGCGGACTGCCAATTTGGCAGCAACCGCCATGCTGCAATGCGAAAACAACCATTCTGCCGAAAGCATCCCATTTAATCAACCTTTGAGGGGTGTCGCGCCAAGGAAAACCGCTACAATGTCACTCTTCGCAGCAATTTTGCCGACCTCACCATGAAGCTCCATCAAAGCGACACCCAGAAGTACCAGACCATCACCGGCTACGACGAGACGGGCGTGGAAATCAACGCCGAGCGCTATAACTACAGCCTGATCGTGATGCCGGAAATCGCGCCGCGCGCGTGGGACGCCCCCACCTTCGAATCCATCACCGTGGAACACTTCGACCAGATCGGCGCGGACGACCCCGACGTGGTGATCCTCGGTACCGGCGCCCGCCAGCGCTTCATCCATCCGCGCCTGACGGCCGCGCTCACCATGCGCCGCATCGGCGTCGAATGCATGGACAGCCAGGCTGCCTGCCGCACCTACAACATCCTGATGGGTGAAGGCCGCAAGGTGGCGCTGGCGCTGGTGATCGATCACAGCGCTGCTTGAATCTGCCGTCTTGAATTGCGGGCGGCCGTCCCCATATCGGCATCCACACCAGCATAATCACATCGGCGCCCGGCCCTGCCGGCGGCGCCCTGTACCACTCCAGGAGAACGTCTTTGGCTGACAGCCCATCCCCCGTTACCGATTTTTCCGCCGCCATGACCGGCGAGCAGACGTTCCAGCTGTCGGGCCGTCCGGCGCGCCACACGGTGCTGTTCTTCTACCCCAAGGACAATACCCCGGGCTGCACCACCGAGAACATCGCCTTCCGCGACCTGCATGAGCAGTTCCAGGCGGCCGGCGCCGAGATTTACGGCGTCAGCCGCGATTCGCTGCGCTCGCACGAAGGCTTCAAATCCAAGCTGGGCCTGCCCTTCCACCTGATTTCCGATCCCGACGAAACGCTGTGCACGCAGTTCAATGTCATGAAGATGAAGCAAATGTACGGCAAGACCGTGCGCGGTATCGAGCGCAGTACGTTTGTGATTGACGCTAACGGTCAATTGGTGAAAGAATGGCGTGGCGTGAAGGTTGCAGGTCACGTTGATGAAGTGCTGGAATTCGTCGCGCGCCCGGCTTGACAGGCCAGTGAACCAGGTGGGCGCACGAAGGTCCAGGTCCGGAATCGCTTAACTATTGCAGTACCATGCGTACCACCAATCTTGAGTCCACACTGTAAATCAACCCACCCCCTGAGGTGGCCCACCGGCCACCACGCAGTACCTACATCGGGCAAGCTGTGCGCCCGTCGGCAGTCCTGTTACCCGTTTTATCCAGCATCCACCCCATCCGGTTCCCGCGTCGCCCGCGTCGTCACACGCCACGGGCAGCGCGCCGCGCCCATGGGCGGATTCCTCCAGATATTTTTCAAATGAGATCCTGATGCCACTGCCAAAAATCCCAAGTAAGCCAGCGACCATACTGTTGGCAAAAGATTACCCCCAGGCCACCGGCCCGCGCCCCGTATCCGCCATTGCGGCGGCGGCTGCGGCGGTGGTTGAAGCCGTACCGGCTCCTGCGCCGAAGAATTCCGCGCCGAAGAAAGCGGCGCCTGTCGTCAAAGCCGTTCCGGCAGCGAAGCCGGTTGGCGTTCCCGCTGTTGCCCCGGTTGCCCCGGTTGCACCAGTGGCACCGGTGGCGCCGGTGGCCAAGGCGCCAGCCAAGTCCACCAAGTCCAAGGCCGTCGCGGCCGTCCTGAAGGCGGCGCCTGCCGTGCTGAAGGCCGCTGCCGAAGCCGCACCACCCCCGGCACCTGCGTCGGCGCCCGTGGAAGCCAAGACCACCGGCAAGACCAAGCCGGCGCCATCGCGCGCCAAGGTCACGCCGATCACGGCCGAAGCGCCGCATCCGACCAAGCACAAGGCCAACGAGTCGACCATCAAGTCGTCCACCAGCCGCAATGCCGACCAGGCCGGCACCAGCAAGCTGTTCGTGCTCGACACCAATGTGCTGATGCACGACCCATCGTCGCTGTTCCGCTTTGAAGAGCACGACGTCTACCTGCCGATGATGACGCTGGAAGAGCTGGACAACCACAAGAAGGGCATGACGGAAGTGGCGCGCAACGCCCGCCAGGTGTCGCGCACACTCGACGCGCTGGTGTCCAACACGGACGACGACGCCATCGAAAACGGCATCCCGCTGTCCAAGCTGGGCAACAAGGACGCCAAGGGCCGCCTGTACTTCCAGACCCGCATGCAGAACGCCGACCTGCCGCTCGGTCTGCCGGTCGGCAAGGCCGACAACCAGATCCTGGGTGTGGTGCGGGCGCTCGAGTCCGACCAGTCGGGCCGTGCGATCGTGCTGGTGTCGAAGGACATCAACATGCGCATCAAGGCGCGCGCGATGGGCCTGGCCGCCGAAGACTACTTCAACGACCATGTACTCGAAGACACCGACCTGCTGTACTCGGGCATCGTGCAGCTGCCGGACGATTTCTGGACCAAGCACAGCAAGAACATGGAGTCGTGGCAGGAAATCAAGGGCGGCAATTCGGCCACCTACTACCGCGTCACCGGCCCGGTGGTGCCGACGCTGCTGGTGAACCAGTTCGTCTACTTCGACCCCAAGAACGGCGAAGCGCCGTTTACCGGCCAGGTCAAGGAAATCAACGGCAAGACCGCGGTGCTGCAGACGCTGCGCGACTACAGCCACAACAAGAACAA
>JBEVMD010000329.1:0-4343 GCA_040508835.1 Duganella sp.
CGAAGCACGTCCGGCAGATGGAACACCTGGCCCGAAAGGCCCGCGCCGATGGCCTGACGGTGCCGTTCTTCCACAACGCGGCCGGCCGCTTGCCGGACTGGACGCCAAAAAACTCCACGGCGCCCTGGGCCAATCCCGGCCCCACCGACCTGTATGCGTTTGACGGCTACCCGGGCGGCACCTGCAATGTCTTTGCCGACGCGTCCGGCCCCAACAAGGCGCCCGACTGGGGCATCTACGGCAAGCAGTCGCCGAAGATCGGCGCGCTGTCGTCGCCGAAAACGCCGGGCTTTGCCGCCGAACTGGGCGGCGGCTGGTTCGATTACTGGGGCTCCAACGGCACGTACAACTGCACGGCCGAACGCCAGGGCACGGGATACCAGCGCGTGTTTTACGGCACCAACCTGATCAACCGCATCACCATCCACAACATCTACATGACCTTTGGCGGCACGTCGTGGGGCTGGCTGGCCGGGCCGGTCGTGTACACGTCGTACGACTACGGCGCGCCGATCGCCGAGGATCGCGGCTTGCGCGCCAAGGCATTGACCTTGAAACAGCAAGGCATGTTCGTGCAGGCGGCGCAAGCAGCGCTGGCGAAAATGGACCAGGGGCCGGAGATCGCCACGTCGTCCGCCAAGGCGATGGTGTACCACAACGTCAACCCCGACCTGGGCGCGCACGTGCTGTTCGCGGTGCACAACCCGTCGAACCTGACCTCCGACGACAGTTTTACGTTCGAGCTGAACACCCGCGACGGCCGGTACACGGTACCGCTGCGCCTGAACGGCCAGGACGCCAAGATGCTGCTGGCGAACTATCCGCTCGAACGCCAGCACCTCGTGTATTCGACGTCCGAACTGCAGACCCACTTCGCCAACGGCGAGCGCGACATCGCCCTGCTGCACGGCCGCGACGGCGAAGCGGGCGAAACCGTGCTGCGGTTTGCCAGCGCGCCCAAGGTGGAAGTGCTGGCCGGACAGGTTGCGTCGCGGTTTGACGCCGCCACCGGCGACCTCAAGCTGACCTACACCCACGACGGCCTGGCCCGCGTGCGCATCACGGGTGGCGGCCGCGCGCCGCTGCTGCTGCTGGTGGCCGACAATCAGCACAGCGTCCGTTTCTGGACCCAGAAGACACCGGCCGGCCAGGTCCTGCAATTGACGCCGGCCCTGGTGCGCAGCGCCACGCTCACGGACGGCCAGCTGGCCCTGACCGGCGACACGGCTGCCGCCAGCGACCTCACCATCTGGGGCCCCGCTTTCACCTCGGCCAGCTTCAACGGCGCCGCGTTGCACTTGGCGCCGCAGCCGGACGGCAGCGTCAAGACCGGCCAGCTACAGGGCCCGGCAACGGTGACACTGCCGGATCTGGCCATGCTGCCGTGGTCGCGCCGCCCGGACAGCCTCGAGGCCCAGCCGGGATTTGACGACAGCGCGTGGACCAGGGCGGACCACCGCGCCTCGGCAGCGCAGACCTGGACCATGCCGGAGCGGGGCCAGCCAACGCTGGCCATGAGCGACTACGGCTTTCACCACGGCGACGTCTGGTACCGCGGCCGCGTCGATATCACCGACGACAAGACCAACCAGCTCGAACTGTTTTACGGCGCCGGCGGCGCCGGCATGATCCAGGTGTGGATCGACGGTAAATTTGTCGGTCAGGACGAGCTGGACGTGGGCCGCTCGTTCCCCGAAACCACCGACAGCGTCAAGTTCACGCTGGGTAAAAAACTGGCGCCGGGGCCGCACGTGATTGCCGTGATGGTGCGTAACAATTCGCACAACTGGAACCTGATGGCCGACGATTACCACCGCGAAGCGCGCGGTCTGATCGCGGCGTCGCTGACCCGGCGCGGCGGCCAGCGCTTTGCCGTGCCGATCGACTGGCGCATCCAGGGCAACCTCGGCGGCGAAACCATTGCCGACGTGGTGCGCGGACCGATGAATAACGGCGGCCTGTACGGCGAGCGCGCGGGCTGGTACCGGCCCGTGTGGGAACAACGCGATGCGGTCACCGGCTGGACGGCAGCAAAACCGACGGCCGCGCCGCCGGCGGCCGGCACCTACTGGCTGCGCACGACGTTCGACCTGGCGCTGCCGGCCGGCCACGACGTCCAGCTGGGGCTGGCGTTCGGCGACACCACGACGCCGCGTTCGGATCGCGAGAACCGGGCGCTGATTTTTGTAAACGGCTGGAATATGGGGCAGTTCATTGCCCACATCGGCCCGCAGCGGGTATTCGTGCTGCCGCCGGGAATATTAAATCCCAACGGCGCCAACACGATTGCGCTGGCCGTCACGACGGACGGCCAGCCGGAGAATGCGCTGGAACCGGTGCGGCTGGTGAACCTGCGCACGGTGCGCGGCGGGGTGAAGCTGGAGGTGATGCCGGGGGCTGTACAACGTTGAGATGGCGCGGGATCACGCGGGCGCCGGCACAGTTCGCATCAGCCGACCACCTCCTCCGTCACCACCCGGCTCACCAGCACCGACGCGATCCTGCGCTCGAGCACCTCGACCACCTCGAACCGCAAGCCGTCCAGCTCGATGGCTTCGCCCACGCCTGGCAGCGTGCCGAAGCGTTCCAGCATGAAGCCTGCCAGCGACGAGTAGTCGTCGGTCTCGCTGACCAGCCGGTCCGTATCGAGCACCTGCTGCAGGTAGTGCAGATCGGCCGTGCCGGCCACGCGCCAGCAGTCCGGGCCTTCCACCTGCACATCGGGTTGTTCGTCCTCGTCCGGGAACTCGCCGGCAATCGCCTCCAGGATGTCGATCGGCGTCACCAGGCCCTGGATGGTGCCGTACTCGTCCGCGATCAGCACCAGCTGGCCGCGCGAGCGTTTCAGGGTTTCCATCACTTTGAGCACGCCCCCCGCTTCGGGCATGATGATCGGTGCGCGCACATGGTCGTCCGGAATCTTCAACCCGGCCGACAGGCACGCCATCAGATCCTTGGCCCGCACCACGCCCACGATGTTGTCGAGCTGACCCCGGCTGACGGGGAAGAAGCTGTGCGGGGTTTCCAGCAACTGGCGCTGGATGGTGGCGCTGTCCTCGTCAAGGTCGATCCATGAAATGTCGGACCGGTTGGTCATGATCGAGCGGATCGAGCGCTGCGACAGGCTCAGCACGCCGCTGACCATATTGCGCTCCTGTTCCTCGAACGCGGACGTTTCCACCGTCTCGCTCGGCTCGGACGGCTCTTCGCCGGCCGTCATGCGGCGCTTGCTGCCCAGCAGGCGCAGGACGGCGTCGGCCGTGCGGTCGCGCAGCGGCACGTGCGAATCCTTGCGCAGGAAATTGCGGCGCGCCAGCTGATTGAGGAACTCGATCACCACCGAGAAACCGATGGCCGCGTACAGATAGCCTTTCGGGATATGGAAACCGAGGCCTTCCGCAATAAGGCTCAGGCCCACCATCAGCAGGAAGCTCAGGCACAGCACGACCACGGTCGGGTGGGCATTAACGAAGCGCGTGAGCGGTTTCGAGGCGATCAGCATCACGGCCATCGATATCACGACGGCCGCCATCATCACGCCCAACTGGTCGACCATGCCGACCGCCGTGATCACGGCGTCGAGCGAGAAGACGGCGTCGAGCACGATGATTTGCGCCACGACCAGGCCGAAGCTGGCGTACTCGCTGCGGCCCGTGTGAACGTGGACCTTGCCTTCGACCCGCTCGTGCAGCTCGGTGGTGGCTTTGAACAGCAGGAACAGGCCGCCGAACAGCAGGATCAGGTCGCGCCCGGAAAACGGCTGCGACCCGACGTAAAAGATCGGTTCGGTAAGAGTGACCAGCCAGGACATGACGGACAGCAAACCCAGGCGCATGACCATCGCCAGGCTCAGCCCCACCAGTCTTGCCCTGTCGCGCTGCTCGGGCGCGAGTTTGTCCGCGAGAATTGCAATGAAAATCAGGTTATCGATACCGAGAACGATTTCCAGTACGATCAGTGCGAACAAGCCGACCCAAATATTTGGGTCGAATAGCCATTCCATGCCTTGCCTTCCAGAGTGATTGAAGCAGGCATTGTAATCCATTCCACCGGCAGGACCACTTAAGCCTTGTTCATGAACGCCTCAACATTTTCGGTCAAGATGCGCTTATCGCCGAGCTTTTGACTTGAATGTCGTCGCTGACGCCGTGTATCCCACGGAAAACGGGCGAGCGGCCTGCCGGCGGCACACGGCAACCAGTGCGTTCATGCACTGGTTGGGCCGCAGAGACCAGACGTTCCAGACCTTCCAGACGTCCAGCCTGGCCTGCAGCGCTGCCGTGTCCTGGCGATTACGCCTGCTGCGGCAGCTTGTCGAGCAGCTTGTCGAGCGTGATCGGATA
>JBEVMD010000408.1:0-5135 GCA_040508835.1 Duganella sp.
GTTAACTGTTACTTACTTGTAAGTCATTAATATAAGCGCAAGTGTTGCGGGCGTCAATGGCTGGCAGCGTGCACCCTGGCCGCCAGCGGCAGTCCAACCCCGGCCATGTCGGCCAGCCGGTGCGAAAAGCCACGCTAAAGCGTCCCATCCACTGTTAAACCTATAACATGATAGTTAATTAGTGTACATTGACCATGAATTTAGATGCATATTATTTATTACACAACCTTCCTCACCCGGGCCACATTTTGAAGAATTTTTTTGACGGCCGCGCGCCGCTCGACCGGCGCGTTTTTTGGGCGCTGTGCCTGGCTATCTGCCTGCTCGGCCTGGGACTGCGCCTGCCCACGCTGGCCAGCCGCTCGCTATGGCTCGACGAAACCTACAGCGCCTGGTTTTCCACGCTGCCGCTGCGCGAACTGTGGACCACGGTGCCGCTGTACGAGACCCATCCACCGATGTATTACACGCTGCTCAAGGCGTGGGGAGTGCTGTTCGGCACCAGCGAGGTCGCGCTGAGGTCGCTGTCGGTGCTGGCCAGCGTTGCCACCCTGTTTATCCTGGCCACGTCGGGCCGGCTGCTGCGGGCCGGGGCTGCCGTGGAAAAAGCGGCGCTGGTGGCCGCGCTGTTCCTGGCCGTGAACCGCGGCCACATCGAGTATGCGCAGCAGGCGCGGCCCTATGCGCTGGAAACCCTGAGCGCGGCTGTCGCCATCCTGCTGTCGGTGATGCTGTTGCGGCGCCTGGCGCAAGGGACGGATGCGACCCTCAAGCAGCTGTGGCCCACCATCATCGGGCTGGGCGTGGCGGGCGGTTTTACGCTCTGGCTGCACAACACGGCCATCTTCATCGCCTTCGGCATTTGGGCCGGGCTGGCGCTGGCGCTGCTGACAAGCGTGCGCGGCAACCGCTGGGTACAGTGCCAGGCGCTGGCGATCTCGGGGGTGCTGGCGCTGCTGATCTGGTCGCCTTTCGTGCCGCTGCTGCTGCAGCAGAGCGCCAACGTGGCCAAGATGTCGTTCTGGATCAGTTTCCAGCGCAAGGACGTACTGAGCGCCTGGTACCTGGCCGGCGGCGGCGAACGGGCGATCATTCCGATTGCCCTGTTGAGTCTGCTTGGTGCGTGGGCGGTCTGGCGCCGCGAGCGCTATTCCGCGCTGCACCTGCTGACCGTGCTGATCGTGCCGCTGGCCGTCGTGCTCGGCTACAGCTACCTGGTCAAACCGATTTATATCAGCCGCCTGTTCGAGTGGCTGGCGCCGCCATTGATGATGCTGGCAGCACTGGGCGCGATGGCGGGCCTGAAAAAACCGGCACTGCGCGCCATTGCCGTGCTGGTGGTGGTCGTCGTCAGTTTTCACGCGTCGAGCAAGTTTTACACGATGGAAACGGAAGACTGGCGCGCCCTGGCCGCCACCGTGGCCGCCCGCGCGCAACCGGGCGACGTCATGATCGTGCTGCCCAACGAGCTCAACGTGCCGCTCAAATATTACGCTGCCAACGCTGCCCGGTTCCCGGACATGCAGTACATTCCTGCGCCGTTTCCGGCGCTGGACCTGGTGGGCCATCCCTACATGGGCAACCTGGGGGCGCCGGCCATTGTTGCAGCCGACACCAAGCTGGTGCGCGACGCCATGGCCTCGCACCGCCGCGTATGGCTGATGACGCGCCGCGAATGGATGTACGACCCGCACAACATCGTGCGCAACGAGGTGGCGGCCTCGCGCAAGCTGGTCGGCTCGTACGGAGCCACCGGCATCAAGCTCGATCTGTACGAGTAGGCGCGGCAACTGGCGCGGCACCCGTGGGCGGCGGTGTGGCGGCGGTGTGGATTTTCTGACAAACTGGCAGGCCAGACAATACAGGAGACACCATGGCCGCATCCCAGAAACAGAAAATGCTCGCCGGCGAGTTGTACACCGCCGTCGACGACGAACTGCAAGCCGACCAGGCCGCCGCCCGGCAATGGATGGAACGCTACAACCGCAGCACCGGCCTGTCGCCGCAACAGCACACCGACATGCTGCACCAGGGCCTCGGCGCGGTCGGCGACAACTGCGTGATCCGTCCGCCGTTCCACATCGACTACGGCTACAACATCACCATCGGCAGCGGCGTGTTCATGAATTTTAATTGCGTGATCCTGGACGTGGTGAAAGTCGAGATCGGCGATGGCACGCAAATCGGACCCGGCGTGCAAATCCTGACCGCCGACCATCCGCGCGACCCCGCCGTGCGGGCCCAGGGCCTGGAGTTTGGCCGCCCTATCCGCATCGGCAAGAACGTGTGGATCGGCGCGGGCGCCCTGATCATGCCGGGCGTGACCATTGGCGACGACGCGCTGATCGGCGCCGGCAGCGTGGTCACGCGCGACGTGGCGGCGGGCGTGACCGTGATGGGCAATCCGGCCCGCCCGCGCGGCGCCTGACGCGCTGTCGCTTGCACTGCAATAGTTAAACCGGACTGGGCAAGTGTCGTTAAATCGTCATCGGCGGAATTTAATTCATTTGCCCACCAGAAATTAATCAGCTAGACTGACGCCGTTCGCTGTCACATTGTTGCGCCGTCCGGCCCTACCCCCGCCGCAGTGACAGAATGCACTCGTGGCCCATCCCCCCGCCATCGCTCTTCATTGCCTGTGACCGACCTCCCGTCCTGCCGGTCCGTTACGGCTGTTCATGCCGCCGTTATTGCCGCCTTTTACACAAAACAAGCTGCACTCAAGCCGCCTGCCTTGGGACATTCTAGAAATGGAACCACACCATGTTTGCTAACCTCTCCATCCGCTCCCGCCTGATCGGCACCATGATTTTGCTGGGCGTCCTGATGATCTTCATCGGCGCGCGCGGCATCATCGCGCTCAACACCACCAACGGCGTCCTGAAGGACGTCTACGCCAATTCGATGGCGTCGATGAAAGCCATTGCCGACGCCCAGATCCAGATCGACCGCGCCCGCTTGTCGATCGACCGCGTGGCGCTCAAGCCCGACGCGGCCAACGCCGAAGAGACCATCACCCGCTCGCAGGGCTTCCTCGACGCCAGCGACAAAGCCTGGGCCCGCTACACGGCGCTGCCGTTCGGCGCCGGCGAAAAGGCGCTGGCCGACCAGACGGGCGCCGCGCGCCAGACCCTGATCAAGGACGGCGTGCAAGCGGCCTTCAAGGCGCTGCGCGACAAGAACCAGCCGGAAATCGACCGCCTGATGCTGACCGAAGTGACCCGCCTGTTCCGCCTGTACACGGACGCGGCCGAAAAACTGTCGGTCTACCAGCTGGAATCGACCGCCAAGCAGTACGAGGACAGCCAGGCCGCCTACAACCGCGACCTGACGTTCTCGATCGTGGCCATCGTGCTGGGCCTGATCGTGGCTGCAGTCTCCACCGTCATGCTGCTGCGCGCCGTGATGAACCCGCTGAACCAGGCGCTCAAGCACTTCAATGCGATTTCCGACGGCAACCTGGCCAACACCATCGACCTCGGTCGCAAGGATGAGATGGGCGCGCTGATGAACGGCCTGCACCAGATGCAGGACCGCCTGGCCGACACCGTGCGCAGCGTACGCGACGGCAGCGACGCGATTGCCACCGCCAGCAACGAAATCGCCGCCGGCAATATGGACCTGTCGCGCCGCACCGAGCAGCAGGCGGCCAGCCTGGAAGAAACCGCATCGTCGCTGGAAGAACTGACCTCGACCGTGAAGCAGAACTCGGACAATGCCCGCCAGGCCAACCAGCTGGTCGGCTCGGCGTCGGACATCGCCGTCAAGGGCGGCGAGCTGGTCTCGCGCGTGGTGGACACCATGGCCTCGATCACCGAATCGTCGGACAAGATCGCCGACATCATCGGCGTCATCGACGGCATTGCGTTCCAGACCAACATCCTGGCGCTGAACGCGGCGGTCGAAGCGGCCCGCGCCGGCGAACAGGGCCGCGGCTTTGCCGTGGTTGCCACCGAGGTGCGCAACCTGGCGCACCGCTCGGCCAGCGCCGCCAAGGACATCAAGCAGCTGATCACGGACTCGGTGGAAAAAGTGGGCACCGGCAGCGCGCTGGTCAACGAGGCCGGCACCACGATGGAAGAAATCGTCAGCAGCGTGCGCCGCGTGACCCAGATCATGGGCGAAATCAGCTCGGCAGGCCGCGAGCAGGAAATCGGCATCGAGCAGATCAACACCGCCGTGGCCGAGATGGATACCGTGACCCAGCAGAATGCGGCGCTGGTGGAAGAAGCGGCAGCCGCTTCGCAGGCAATGCAGGAGCAGGCCGTCAAGCTGGCCGAAATGGTGAGCGTGTTCCAGGTGGCTGGCAGCCCGGCCCGCCATGCGGCGGCGCCGCGTCCCGCGCCGGCAGCAGCGGCGGCACGTCCGACCCCGGCGGCGCGCCCGGCAGTGACCGCCAAACCCGCCGCCAAGGCGCCGGCACTGAAACTGGCGGACAAACCCGTCCGCAAGCCAGTGTCGACCAGCGACGGCGACTGGGAAGAGTTTTAACCCGCGGCGGTTCATCCGTCATCCCCGCCTGCGCGGGAATGACGGATCGCCAGCCGGCGACGTTACCAGCCCATCTTTTCCCGGATGAACGCGGTCAGCTTGGCCGCGTTGGCCTGATGGTGTTTTACGCGCGGGTGCTTGTCGAAGCCCGTGTAATCGAAAAACAGCGTATCGATACGCTCGTCCTTCTGCTCCCCGTTTTGCCCATCTTGCCCCTCGCGCAGCTGCGCCACGGCGCTGCGCACATACCCCGGCCACTTGCTGCCCGGACTGACCGCATCCATGCTGCCCAGCGCGCACACGATGTACGCGCGCGGATACACGGCGCGGATCTTTTGCACGAAATCCTTGTAGGCGGCAATGCGCTGGGCATCGGTCGGTACCGGCTGCAGCCGCTGTTCGCGGTCGATCAGCCATTTGTCGTTCTGGAACAGGTTGATCACCACCACGTCCGGGGTCCACTGGCTGAAATCCCAGCGGCTGTCGTTGTTGCCCACCGCGCTCAGCTGGTCATAGAACTGCGGCATGATGAACGGGAACCAGCTCACCATCACGCCGATGCCGCTTTGCGACACCACGTGCATCTCCGCGTCGAGCGCGCGCGCGGTGATGGCGTCGTAGGCCATGAAGTTGTTCTTGTCCCG
>JBEVMD010000447.1:0-6017 GCA_040508835.1 Duganella sp.
CGCCGACATTGGATTCCCGCGTACGCGGGAATCCAATGTCGGCGATCAGTGTTTCAACAACCTTCCAGCGCGCAGCTGAAATCTTCCAGCAAATCGTCGGTATCTTCAATACCGACCGACACCCGTATCAGCGATTCCGCAATCCCCATCGACGCCCGCCGTTCGGCGCCCATCTCGTAAAAGATGGTGTGCGCCACCGGAATGATCAGGGTGCGCGTATCGCCCAGGTTCGACGCCGGGATCGCCAGCTTCAGGCGGTTGAGGAAGTCGAAGCAGTCGATGCCGTCCTTCAGTTCAAAGCTCAGCAGCGAGCCATGCGCGCGGAACAGCGCCGCGCTGAGGCCATGCTGCGGATTCGACGCCAAACCCGTGTAGTGCACGGCCGCCACCCGTTCGTCCGCTTCCAGCAACCGGGCCAGCGCCAGCGCGTTGCTGCTGGTGCGCTCCATGCGCAGCGCCAGCGTTTCGGCGCCCACGGCAATGTGGTGCGCCGCTTCGGGCGCCAGCGAGGCGCCGAAGTCGCGCAGCGCCTTGGCGCGGATCTGCGCCAGCCCCCACTGCAATGGCTGCGCCTTCTTGTAGTTCTCGTAGATGTTCGGGAAACGGGTCCAGTCGTACGCGCCGGCATCGGTGATGCTGCCGCCCAGCGCATTGCCGTGGCCGCCGATCGACTTGGTCAGCGCATTGACCACCAGGCCCGCCCCCACCGACTTGGGCCGGAACAGGTAGGGCGTGGTCATGGTGTTGTCGACCACGTACAGGATGCCGCGCGCCTGGCACAGTGCGCCAATGCGCTTGAGATCGGCCACCTGCGTGCGCGGGTTGGCAATGGTTTCCACGAACACGATGCGGGTGTTGTCGGTGATCGCCGCCTCGACGTTGGCAACATCGGTGGCGTCCACGAACGACACGCCCACGCCCTGCGCCATGGTGGTCTGCCACAGGCTATTGGTGTTACCGAACAAAAAGGACGACGACACCACGTGATCGCCCGCGCGCAGCAACGCCTGGAACACGGCGCCGATCGCGCCCATGCCGGTGGCAAAGCAGATCGTGCCCACGCCCTGCTCCATCTGGTTGACCTTGTCTTCGAGCGCGGCAATGGTCGGGTTGCCCTGGCGCCCGTACCGGAAGCCCGGCTCCTTGCCCTGGAATACCGACGCCAGCTGGCGCGCGTCCGCATAGCCGAACGCCACCGAAGTATGGATCGGCTTGTGCAGCGATCCGTGCTCGATGCCCTGCTGGCGGTCGTTGTGCAGGATGGTCGTGGTAAAGCCGTAGTTTTTCTTGTCGCTCATAGCTCGCTCAATTCAAACCCGCACTGCCGGGGTACGGGTTAAACACAATCAGCCCTCGGTAGCGGCCAGGTTCAGGTTCAGCTGCGAACGGCCCGCGTCTTCCGGCTTGGCGGCCTTGGTTGGATTGTTGCGCTCGTTTTCGAGCTTGTCCAGGTACTCGCGCGTGACGTCGCCGGTGATGTAGATGCCGTCAAAGCACGAGGCTTCGAAGTTTTTCAGCTCCGGATTGACGTCGGAAATGGCGCGCTTCAGGGCGTCGATATCCTGGTACACCAGGGCGTCGGCCGTAATTTCGCGGCACACTTCTTCCACCGTGCGGCCATGGGCGATCAGTTCGTCGCGGGTCGGCATGTCGATGCCGTACACGTTCGGGTAGATCACCGGTGGCGCGGCCGACGCGAAAATCACTTTTTTGGCGCCCGAGTCGCGCGCCATCTGCACGATCTCGCGGCTGGTGGTGCCGCGCACGATGGAGTCGTCCACCAGCAGCACCACCTTGTCCTTGAACTCGTCCGGAATCGCATTGAGTTTCTGGCGCACCGATTTTTTACGGGCGGCCTGGCCGGGCATGATGAAGGTACGGCCAATGTAGCGGTTCTTGATGAACCCTTCGCGGTATTCCTTGCCCAGCGCCAGCGCCAGCTGGATTGCTGCCGGACGCGACGAATCGGGAATCGGCATCACGACATCGATGTCGTCGGCCAGGCCTTCGCGCTGAATTTTCTGGGCCAGGTACTCGCCCATTTTCAGGCGCGTGCTGTACACCGACGCGCCGTCGATCACGGAGTCGGGACGGGCCAGGTAGACGAACTCGAACACGCACGGGTTGAGCGACGGATTGTCCGCGCACTGGCGCGTATGCAGCTGCTTGTCGTTGTCGATGAACACGGTTTCGCCCGGCGCGATGTCGCGCACGAAGCGGAAGCCCATCCCCTCCAGGGCCACCGATTCGGACGCGATCAGGTATTCGTTGCCCTGCTCGGTTTCATTGATGCCCAGGCACAGCGGACGGATGCCGTACGGATCTCGGAACGCCAGCAAGCCCACGCCGGCGATTTGCGCCACGGCCGCATAGCCGCCGCGCACGCGGCGCATCAAGACGGTGACGGCCTGGAAAATGGTTTCGGCATCGATCGAGATATCGACCGTGGCCTTCTGGATCTCGTGGGCTAGCACGTTGAGCAACACTTCCGAGTCGGAATCGGTGTTGATGTGGCGGCGGTCGTTCTTGAACATCTCTTCCTTGAGCTGTTCCCAGTTGGTCAGGTTGCCGTTGTGGGCCAGCGAGATGCCGAACGGCTCGTTGACGTAGAACGGCTGCGCTTCTTCCTCGCTCGACGAGCCGGCGGTTGGATAGCGGCAGTGGCCGATGCCCGAGTTGCCCTGCAGCGTACGCATATTACGGGTACGGAACACGTCGCGCACCAGGCCGTTGGCCTTGTGCATGGCGAACATGCTGCTGTGATTGGTAGCGATACCCGCCGCATCCTGGCCGCGGTGCTGCAGCAGCAGCAGTGCGTCATACAGCAGTTGGTTGACAGGTTGATGGGAGACGACGCCGACGATGCCACACATGTTAATGCTCCTGGACTGGACTTGCAGATTTAAAAACGTTGTAAACTCAAATTCAAAAATTCACATGCTGCGCCATGGCAGCGGGAAGGAAGCCCTTGACCAGGCGCGCCCCCAGCTCCGCATACGGACTGAGCAGCGCATCCTTCCAGAAATCCTGTTCCGGCAACGCGGTCATCCCACACAAGATGACGGCGGCCAGCACGATTACAAGGCCCCGGCCCACGCCGAACACGGCGCCGAGCAGGCGGTCGAACACGCTGAGGCCGCCCGCGTCCAGCAAAGCGCCCAGCACCATGGACAGCAGCCCCATCAAGATCCGTACGCCGATGAACAGCGCAATGAAGGCCACGATCAGCCGCAGCACCTCGCCCGGCACGGCCTCGGGCAGCAACACGGCCAGCGGCGCGGCATAGGCATTGGCCACCACGAACGCCACGATCCAGCCCAGCAGCGACAGCACTTCCCTGACCAGGCCGCGCACCATGCTGATGATCAGCGAGGCGCCCAGCACGAACAGCACCAGGTAGTCGAAGATGGTCACGCCGTGGTTGCCGAAATGATCAGACGGTTTCCAGGCGGCCGCTCAGGCCCATGCCCGCCAGCTTGGCGCGCACTTTTTCCGCCTCTTCCTTGCTGGTGAACGGCCCCACGCGCACGCGCGTGACCTCGCCCGACGGCGCTTTCTGGGTGTACGAGCTGATGCCGGCCTGCTTGAGGCGTTCGCGCAATTCGTTGACTTTGTTGGGGTCGCTCAGCGCGGCCACTTGCAGCACGAATTTCTGGCCGTTGTCGGCCGCAGCGGCGGCAGGCGCTGCCGGCTTGGCCGGTTTGCCTTCGAGAATGGCCAGCGCGCGCGCGTCCTGCGACGCCTTCGATTCGACGGCCGGCTTGGCGTTCGCCCTGGCGTCGGCAGCTTTCGCTTCCGCCAGTTTGCGCTCTTCAGCCTGCTTGCGCTCCGCGTCGGCGCGGGCGTCGGCCCTTGCCTTTGCTTCGGATTTCGCTTCGGCCAGCTTGCGGTCGGCCTCGCGCTTGCGTTCCTGCTCCGCCCGGCGGTCGGCTTCCTGCTTGTTGCGGGAATCGGCCTCGGCCTTGGCGCGCGCTTCGCTGGCGGCCACGGAGCGGTCGAGTTCGTCGGAATGCGCTTGCGCCTGGGCCGACAGGGCCGGTCCGGTTTTTGGCGGCGTGTCGGCGACCTTGGCGGGCCGGGTGTCCGGTTTGACGTCCTCGACAATTTCTTCGCGGCTGTCGAGCGCATCGCTGTCGGGGATGGGTTCGGGCTTGCGCGTGGACGCGCTGGCCGGCCGCTCCTTGGAAGGAATCTTGATGTCGATATCGGACGCCAGCGGCTTGGGCTCGGAATCGAGCACCATCGGCAAGCCGACGGCCACGGCCAGCGCCAGCGCGATGGCGCCGACCAGGCGGCGGCGCGCGCGTTTCTTTTCTGGCAAGACCGGATCGTCCGCTTCCCGGTCGCGCGTGCGGCGGCGCGGACCGTCGGCAGAGGAAGCGCGCTTGGAGCGGGCGCGCTCGGTAGCGGCCTGGTCATCCGCGCTGGTGTAATAACCGCTGTCCTGGGCGGATTCTTGCTTGTTTTTGCCGAATTTCGAGAACAAGCCCATGCGTGATTTCAGTCCTGTGTGTTCAATGGAATGCGGATTTTCGCGCTGCCATGACGCCGGCCACGGTGAGGAAAGATCCAAAGACCACAATTCTATCATTCTCCCCGGCCCGGCTGACCGCATTTGCGTACGCAGCAGCGGGATCGTCGAAGATATTGACGGTCCGCTCATCGTCCGCTGCGTCCTTGTCCTGCTGCACCAGCTGCACCTTGGCGGCCAGCTCCGACGCCGTGGCCGAGCGTGGCGACGGCAGCGTGGCCAGGCACCAGTGATCGACATGCTCGGCCATGGCGGCAATCACGCCGTCGATATCCTTGTCCTGCATGGAACCGAACACGGCAAAGGTGTATGGATGAAAACCCATATTGCCCAGGTTCTGGTTCAGCGCGGCAGCGGCGTGCGGATTGTGGGCCACGTCCAGGATCACCGTCGGCCGGCCCGGCAGCACCTGGAAGCGCCCCGGCAGCTCGACCGTTACGAGCCCGGTGCGCACTTCCTGCGCGCCCACCGGCAATTCGATGCGCAGCGCTTCCAGCGCGGCCAGCGCGGCGCACGCGTTGAGGATCTGGTTGGCGCCGCGCAGGCTCGGGTACGCCAGCGAGTTGCGGCGCTGCGAGCGGCCGCCATAATTCCACTGCTGCTTGTCGCCCGAATAATTGAAGTCGCGCCCCATCAGCCACAGGTCGGCGCCGATCGCGCCCGCGTGGTCGATCAGCGACTGCGGCGGCACCGGGTCGGAGCAGATCGCGGTTTTGCCGGGGCGGAAAATGCCGGCCTTTTCGAAACCGATGGCTTCGCGCGTATCGCCGAGGTAATCGGTATGGTCGATGTCGACGCTGGTGACGATGGACACGTCGGCATCGACGATGTTGACGGCGTCGAGCCGGCCGCCCAGCCCCACTTCCAGGATCACCACGTCCATGCCGGCGCCCGCCAGCAGGCGCATAATAGCCAGCGTGGTGAACTCGAAATACGTGAGGACGGTGTCGCCGCGCGCCGCTTCGACGGCGTGGAACGCCTCCACCAGCGCGGCATCGGTGGCCAGCTCGCCGTTGACGCGGGCGCGTTCGTTAAAGTCGAGGAAGTGCGGCTTGATATACAAGCCCACCTTGTAGCCGGCGCGCAGCAGCACCGATTCCAGCATGGCGCAGGTGGACCCCTTGCCGTTGGTGCCGGCCACCATGATCACCGGGCAAGTAAAGGCCAGCTGCAGGCGTTCCTTGACGACCAGGACGCGGTCCAGGCCCATGTTGATCACGGTTTCCGCGTGGCGCGACTCGAGCAGCGCAAGCCAGGCGGGCAAAGTAGTAGGGAGATTGGACATGATGGGACTCAGAAATGGAAAACGGCGCGCAGGCGGATGATAGCCGATTGCGCACCGTGTGGTGGTAACCTCGCAAACCTGCTGCGCGGCCCGCAATCGCCGCTGCAACGACACCCTGGGCGTTTTCAACCAGCCACCATCTAAGAGGCTGGTTCAAAGCGCTCAGGGCTAGGCGCAGCGGCGCAGACAGTGCGTGAGCAC
>JBEVMD010000454.1:0-5353 GCA_040508835.1 Duganella sp.
CATTTACGCGCTCTAGAATTGCCTCTTTTCCAATTAGAGGTATAGCATGATGCGTCTTTCCCTGGTGTCGCTCGCGGTATGTTCCGTATTGGCCGGTTGCGGCAGTAACGATCACGATGCTGCAGCGCCGGTCAAGCTCGCGCTCACCGGTGTGTTCCTCGACGGTGCGGTGGAAAACCTCGATTATGTCGCGGGCGCCGCACCCAAGGCGACCACCACCACCAAGGGCGAATACACCTGCTATGCTGGCGACACTGTCACCTTCAGCATCGCCGGCATTGCACTGGGCAGCGCCTTGTGCGGTCCCACGGTGACGCCGCTGGAACTGGCCCGCGTGGCCGACATCAAGGACGTCAAAGTGATCAATCGCCTGCTGGCCCTGCAACTGCTCGATGACGACAGCGACCCGTCGAATGGCATCAAGCTGACCAGCGACGTCAAAACCGCGCTGGCTGCCAAAACGCTGGATTTTAATGCGGCAGCTGCGCCGTTCAACGCATCGCTCAGCGCTGTCCTGGCTGCTGCCGGCGTTAAATACGCCGCGCGCAATGTCGACGACAACCGCCGTGCACTGGTGCGCGAACATTTCGAGGACACGCTGGCGTCCAGATTGGGCGCGCCATTCAATGAAGCCTACACCCAGAAAAATACACTGGGCGACGTGGCCGTTACCGTCACCCGCTACCAGATCCAGGCCGCGAGCAAGTTTTATATTCCCTACGAAGGCAGTAACGCCAGCGTCAAGGCGGAGTTCCCGCTGGGCTTCCTGCCATCGTACGGTTCGGCGCTGGCGTTCAAGGGCACCAACGCCAGTGGCGACCTGGAGTTCTACGGCCTGACCGATCGCGGCCCCAACGGCGACGGCCCCAATCTGCCGGCGCTGGGCGGCACCGGCGTTACCGGTAGCAAGCTGTTCCCCGCGCCCAGCTTTACGCCGTCCTTTGGCGTGATCGCAGTGGGCAAGTCCGGTGCGGTGCTGACGTCGTCCACGCCGATCAAGGTATCGGCCACTGTCAATACGTCCGGCTTGCCGGTGGCGCCAGGCGCGGTGGGCTACACGTCGGAGTTGCCGGTCATGGATGCCATGAAATACGATGCCGGCAGCAAGGCCACATTCAACGCCGGCGGCCTGGACTCCGAAGCCATCGTGTTCGACAAAAAGCGCAACGTGCTGTGGGTGTCCGACGAGTACGGTCCGTTCATCGAGAAAATCGATCCGGCCACCGGCATAATCCTGAACAAATACGCGCCAGGCACGGGCTTGCCGGCCATCTTCCTCAAGCGCCGCGCCAACCGCGGCATGGAAGGCATGACGCTCGACACTGCCACCGACAAGCTGCACGGGTTCCTGCAAAGTCCGCTCACCGACGGCAACGCCCTGTATGCGGTGACCGGCAAGAGCGAGGCGATCGAGCGCTACGCGCGCTTCACGCGCTGGACCGAGTTCGATCCCAACACGGGCACGTCGGGCAAGATGTACGCGTATCCGCTGGACGCTGCCGATTACCAGGACGGCCGCACCGGCAACGCCAAGCTGGGCGATGTGGTCGCGCTCGGTAACGGCAAGTTCATCGTGATCGAGCAGGGCGCAGCGCCCAACGGCGCCGTGTTCAACAAGCTGATGCTGGTGGAAATCGGCGCGGCCACCGACATTTCCATGGCCGCGTTCAACGCCGCCACGTCCGACCTGGAAAAAAGCAGCATGGCCGCCGCTGCCGTGAACGGCGCCGACTGGAAATCGGTGGTCACGCTGAAAAAAACCATGCTGCTCGACCTGAAGGCCATCGGCTGGCTGGCGGAAAAGGCGGAAGGCCTGACCATCGTGGATGGCAACACGCTGGCCCTGGTGAACGACAACGATTTCGGCATGAAGACCAAGGTCTTCGACGCGGCCGGCGCCGTGATCGAGGACGCCGACGTCACCAAGTGCAATATCGACGCCAACGGCGCCATCATCACCAGCGCCAGCCCCGGTTGTACCGCAGGTCATACCATCCGCGTGGCGCGCGGCAGCGACGTCGAGCGTCCCAGCCGGTTGTGGCTGATTAAACTCAGCAAGGCGCTGACGTCGTTCTGACAAGTCATCGCGGCGTCATAATTTTCCGGGATATTGGAAGTTTGATCACTTTATTATCCAGGATATATCATGACCTTTGCCATGCCCACTGCGGCGTCCGCCATTCAGCTATTGGTGGTCGCGTCCGTTATGCCGCTGACCATCAATGCCGCCCATGCTGCCAGTTTCAGCGTGGGCGCGGGCGCCACCAGCAGCAGCGCCCAGACCTTGAGCGCGGGGCAGGCCGGCACGGTCGCCAAAACCGGGACGCTGGCGGTGGGGGGCAGCGACGTGGCCATTGCCATCAAGGGCAATGGCGCCACCGTCAATAACCAGGGCACCATCAAACAGACGGGCGATGGCCGCGTGATCCGCGACAACACGGGTGTGTCCAGCCTGCTGATCGTCAACGGCGCGGCGGATCATCACACGGCGCTGCTGCAAGCGGCAGACGCCGACGTGATCCAGGTGGCCAAGGCCAATGCCAGCGTCACGCTGAACAATTACGGCGCGCTGGTGTCGCTCAACGCCAGCGCCGGCGGCGCCCAGGCCGTGGACTTCAATGCCATCACGACCGGCGCCAACATCGTCAACAACCATGCGGGCGGCCTGATCCAGGCAAGCGAGGCGGACGCAGTGCGGCCCGGCGTCAATGGCGAAGTCAACAACTGGGGCACGATCCGCTCCCTGAGCAACCAGGGCAGCAGCAGCGATGGCATCGATGCCCAGGCCAATTCCGGCATCAAAATCTTCAATGGCGCCACCGGCGTGGTGCAGGGCGCGCGCCATGGCATTACCGGCGGCCAGGACAGCGCTGCCGCCACGTTCGTGATCGACCTCACCAATGAAGCGGGCGGTATCGTGCGCGGCATGAACGGCTCGGGCATCAATCTCGACGGGCTTAACAACAGGCAGACCGCCAACATCGTCAACCACGGCCTGATCAGCGGCGCAGGCATCACCGGCGACGGCGACGGCATCGACGTGGATGGGTTGGCCACCATTGTGAATACCGGCATCATCCGTTCCATCAATGCCGTCAGCGCGCCGGCGGACGGACTCGCTTATAGCGAGGGCGTCAGTTTTGGCGGCGGATCGATCACCAATGGAGGCACCATCGAAGGCCTGGTCGCGGCCGGCAACCGCAATGCGGTCGGACGCGGCATCACGCTGGCCGGCAACGATCTGAGCGATGGCACGCGTGCTGGCCTGTACGGCAACGCCACCATCACCAACCAGTCGGGCGGGCTGATACGCGGGCAAAGCGATTCGGCCATCGTGGCGGTGGGCGCGGCCAGCGGTTACACGGTCACCATCGTCAACCGGGCGGGCGCCACCATCGAGGGTGGCGGCGCCCGCAATGCGGCCATCAAGACCGGTGCCGATAACACGGTCATCGTCAGTGGCGGCACGATCAACGGCGCCAGCAGCGGCAAGGCCATTGAAATGGGCAGCGGCAACAACCGCCTGACCATCACCGGCGGCACCATTGCCGGCAGCATCGATGGCGGCGCGGGCGGCGTCAATGTGCTGACCTTCGATGCCGGCGCCGGCAACGGCTTTGCCTACGCAGGCGCCATCGCCAACTTCCAGCAAGTGGAGGTCCGCAGCGGCAACGTGGTGCTGAGCGGGGTGAGTACCTACTCCGGCGCCACCACGCTGGCCGGCGGCACCCTGACCCTGGCGGGCGCCAGCCGGTTGGCGGCCGGCAGCGCGCTGGTCTTCGATGGCGGTACGCTGCAGCTGGCCGGCGCGGGCGCGAACGGCCAGACGTTTGCCAGCCTGTCGCTGCTCGACAACGGTACCGTGCTGCTGGGCGGATCTGCGCTGACCTTCAATGGCCTGGGCGCGGTCGTCAGCGGCAAGACGCTGAGCTTTACGGAGGCGGCCAGCGGCGCCTATGCGTTCCGCCTGCTCGGCGATTACTCGACCGACGCCGGTTTCCTGGCGCTGATGGGCGGCGTTACCATCAACGGCCAGCTGGCCACGTTTAGTTTCAACAATGGCTACACCGGCGTGGCTGCGGCTGTTCCGGAGCCGGCAAGCTACGCCATGCTGCTGGCCGGGCTGGGGCTGGTCGGCGCCATCGCCCGCCGCCGCCGGCAGGCGGTTTGACACTGTCCGGGCAGGGGGCAGACAGCGGATGGCGATGCCCGGTAGCGCAAGCAACGCCGGCCATGCTGCCGCGGCGCGCAAGCGGCGCCTGGTTCCTGCCGGGACAGGTTCTTAGCCCACATCAAGGCGGTCGGGACGGTGGGTTGTTACCTTCTCAGGGATCAACCCGGAAGGACTTTCCCCATGGAATATGCGCAGCTGACCCCCGGCCGCCGGTTCGCGCCCCTGCACAGCCTGCTGTACTACAGCCAGCGCCTGGTCACGCGTCCGGCCCTGCGGCGGCTGGTGGTGCGCGGCCTGACCAGCGCGCTGCGCTGGCGCCAGGGCAGCGGCCGCGAGCTGCACGCCGACAACGACGCGGAAGCTGCCGCGCTGGCCGATCTCAGCCGGGCTGGTTATGCGCCGCTGGGCAACCTGCTCAGTGGCGCGCAATGCGATGACATCCGCAGCTTTCTGCGCGATAAATTGCTGACCGACCGCGATCGCGCGCGGGCGCGGTTCCCGCAAGTGCAGGCGCCCGCCGGCGTGCGCGTGGCCGACTACCATCTGCGCGACGTGATCGGGTGCCCGCACATCCTGGCGCTGGCCAACAGTCCCGCGCTGCTGGGATTGGCTGCGCGTTACATGGGCTGCAAGCCCACCATCTCGGCCCTGGGCTTGCGGTGGTCATTTCCGGTGCCGGGCAATGCCAGCGACCTGCAGGCATTCCACCGCGATTCGGAAGACTGGCGCTATCTGAAGGTGCTGGTGTACCTCACCGATGTCGATCTCGATGCCGGTCCCCATGTGTACCTGAACGGCAGCCACCTGACGCAAGCGCCGGTGCGCCTGCGGTTTTATACCGACGACGAGATTTCTTCGACCTATGGCGAAGAGCAGCTGCTGACGGCCACCGGCTCGCGCGGCTTCTGCTTTGCGGTGGACACGGCCGGCATCCACAAGGGCGCCGCGCCGCACCGGCTGCCGCGCCTGATGCTGCAGATTCAGTATTCGCTGCTGCCCAGCTATGCATACCAGTACGCGCCGGAGCCGTATGACGGCGTGCTTCCCCTCGACCCCTACGTCAACCGCCTGATCGTGCGGCCCACGCGGTGATGTGATGCGCGCGGTGGCGCAGTACGTGTGCACGCGTTGCGGCTCCGACTGGACGCGGCGCATCGCGCGCGCGTGGTGGATGCGGCT
>JBEVMD010000457.1:0-3173 GCA_040508835.1 Duganella sp.
CACCAGTTTCCTGCCGCGCTGACCGACCTGCGCGGCGTGCTGGCCGCGGAACCGAAGAATGCGCAAGCCTGGCTCACGCTGGCCACGGTGCTGACCGTGCAGGGCGATTATGCCAACGCCACGTCCGGCTGCGCGCGCCTGTCGTCGCTGTCCACGGAATTGATTACCGTCGCCTGCATCGCCCAGGTGGGCGCGCTCACCGGCCGCGCCCAGCCGAGCGAAAACCTGCTGGCCCTGACGCTGGAGCGCAACGGCGCCACCGCGCCCGAGCTGCAAGTATGGGTGCTGACGCTGCTGGCCGAAATGGCGCAGCGGCGCGACGCCGCCACTGTGGCCGAACAGCGCTTCGAGCAGGCGCTGGCGCTCAGTCCCAACGACAGCTACCTGCTTGGCGCGTATGCCGATTTCCTGCTCGAACAACAGCGGCCGTCGCGGGTGACGGCCCTGCTGGCGGACCAGACCCGCATCGACGCCCTGCTGCTGCGCCGCGCGCTGGCCCTGCAGCAGCTGCGCCAGCCGGCCGCACTGGCGACCGACGTGGCCGAACTGGCCGCGCGGTTCGACGCCGCCATGCTGCGCGGCGATACCGTGCACCAGCGCGAACAGGCCCGCTTCGAACTGCTGCGCGGAAATCCCGCCGGCGCCCTGATCCTGGCCCGCAAGAACTGGGCCGTGCAAAAGGAACCGGCCGACATGCGCATCTACCTCGATGCGGCGCTGCAGGCCGGCGACCGCGCAGCCGCGCAACCGGTCATCGACTGGATCGCCAGCAACAAGACGGAAGACGCCACTGCCACCCGGCTGATCCGCCAGCTGGCAAAGCGCACATGATGGCCCGCTTGATCGCGCGCGCCCTGGTGCGGATGGTGCAGATGGCGGGGATGGCGCGCACGGTGCGGATGTTGCAGAGGTTGCAGGCAGTGCAGTCAGTGCGGACAGCGCCGCTGGCGTGCGTGCTGTGCTGGTGCGCCATCGCACTGCCGGCGCACGCACACAAGCCCAGCGACAGCTACCTGGCGCTGAACGTGCAGGGTGCGCAAGTGAGCGGCCAGTGGGATATTGCGCTGCGCGACCTCGACTTTGCCATCGGCCTCGACCAGGACGGCGACGGCAAGCTGACCTGGAACGAGATCCGCGCCCGGCACCCGGCCATTGCCGCCTATGCGCTCGACCACCTGACCCTGGCCACCGCGCATGGCCCCTGCGCCGTGCAGGCGGGCGAACAGCTGATCGACCATCACACCGACGGCGCCTACACCGTGCTGCGCTTTACCGCAGTCTGCCCGGCGACCGTGACCGCGCTCGATCTCGGTTACCGCCTGTTTGCCGACGTCGATCCGCAGCACAAGGGGTTGTTGCGGCTCACCCACGACGGCGTCACGTCCACGGCCATTTTCGACCCGCAGCATGCGCGCCAGACGCTCGCCGTGGCCGCGCCCGACCGCTGGCGCCAGTTCGCCGCGTACATCAAGGAAGGCGTGTGGCATATCTGGATCGGCTACGACCATATCCTGTTCCTGCTGTCGCTGCTGCTGCCGGCGGTGCTGCTGGCGCCGCCGGCCGACAACCTGCGCGGCGCGTTCGTCGACGTGCTGAAAGTGGTGACTGCCTTTACGCTGGCGCACTCGCTCACGCTCACGCTGGCCAGCCTGTCGCTGATCGCCCTGCCTTCGCGGCTGGTGGAGTCGGCCATTGCCGCGTCGGTGGTGCTGGCGGCGGTAAACAACATCTACCCGCTGTTCCGCACGCGGCGGCCGGTGGCGGCGTTCGTGTTCGGCCTGGTCCACGGCTTCGGCTTTGCCAGCGTGCTGGGCGACCTCGGGTTGCCGCAAGGCGCGCTCCTGGCCAGCTTGCTGGGTTTCAACCTGGGCGTGGAGCTGGGCCAGCTGTGCATCGTGGCGGTATTCCTGCCGGCGGCGTTCCTGCTGCGCCATACGCGCTTTTATCGGGGACTGCTCACCGGCGGCTCGGCGCTGATCGCGCTGCTGGCGCTGGTGTGGCTGGTAGAGCGGGCAGGCGATATGTCATTGTTGGGGTAACGAACTGGCGGCACCGGCACCGCTTGCCGCCGTCCTATCCGCCGATTACGCGCGCCGGCGCGCGGATACTCGCAGCAGCGACGCCCAGCGCCAGCCCGGCCGCATGCTCGCTTCCCTGATTATTGCACCGGCGCCTTGCGCTCCACCACATCGGGCGCGGGCGGCGTCTGCATCCCCTGCCCCAGGTAAAAGCCGGGATACGGCGGCTGGTTGTACGCGGTGTTCTGCCAGGCCACGGCCACCCGGTACTGCGGATCGTGCATCAGCGTGACCAGCCGGCGCGGGCTGGGGTATGGCGTGGTGTAAATGCGCAGGAATTTTTCATCGGGCGTGTGCCAGATCACCTCCTCGCGCCAGTCGCCCAGCAGGTCGGCCGACAGCACCGGCACGTTCTTGGTGCCGTTGGACGCCACCACGCCATCGGCCTCCAGCAGCGTGTGCGACTTGCCGGCGGTCCAGTCCCACTTGTTGATGCGGTTCTTGTCGAACAGTTCGCGCAGGTCGTCGCCGTCCCACCACATGACAAAGCTCGCTACCTTCGGATGGACGACGCCATCGACCGGTCTGCCCTGCGCCGCGTACAGCACGTCGTTGTTGGTGGCCCAGGCTTCGGCGCCGGGGAAGCGCGGATCGATGTCGGCCGCCACCGCGCGGCCCGTGTCCTTGTCGGCCGGCGTGCTCCACAGGACCTTGCCGGTTTGGGCGTCCAGCATGGCCGCGCCGATGCCGCCGTTGCCGCGCACGTCCTCGTGGGCGCCGAATTTTTCCAGGCCGGGACGCGTGGGATCGAGATCGCCCACGGCCATGGCGTCGCCGTGGCGCAGGCCGGAGCTCCACAGGCCGCGGCCGTCGTCGTCGAGCGCCATCGCGCCGTAGACGATTTCATCCTTGCCATCGCCGTCGACGTCGGCCACGCTGAGCTGGTGATTGCCCTGGCCGCCGAATGGCGCATTGCCCGCATGGTGGTCGCTGTCGGCGCTGTCGAAGGTCCAGCGTCGGGTCAGTTTGCCGTCGCGCCAGTCCCACGCCGCCACCGTTGTGCGCGCGTAGTAGCCGCGCGCCATGACGATGCTGGGGCGCTGGCCGTCGAGGTACGCGGTGCCGGCCAGGAAGCGGTCGGAGCGGTTGGCATAG
>JBEVMD010000517.1:0-2951 GCA_040508835.1 Duganella sp.
CAACAGCCCGCCGCCCACCTCGACCTGCGACGAATCGAACACCTGGATCAGGCGCGGGCGCCGGGCGTCGTAGTCCGACGCCCAGCGCAGGCCGCGCGGCTCGTACGCCTTGCGCAGCGTCCAGTAGCTATCCCAGAACACCTTGCCGTCGCCGTCGATGGTGCCGGCGCCGACGATCTTCGCGTTTTTCTGCCCGTAGATATTGACCAGGGCGGCCGGCCAGCGCATCTCGATACCCGCGATCCGCGTGGGCAGCACCGTGTAGTCGGCGATATTCTGCGAACCGAGAATGGTGACGCCCTGGTCCACCTGCAGCGTGACGCCGCTTTTCACGAAGATAGAACCGCTCAGGTACGTGCCGGGCTTGAAGACGACGGTGCCGCCCTGTTTCGCCGCCGCGTCGATGGCCTGCTGGATCGCCCCGGTATCGAGCGTTACGCCATCGCCCCTGGCGCCATAGCTGGATGGATTAAAGGTCGCGGCGCTGGCGGTGCACATGGAGGTCACTGCATTCAGGGCCAGCAGCACCGATGCCGCCAGCCGCATCCACTTCATCGAGGTCATGGTCATATCACTTCACAGTGGGTGTCAGCAGCCGCACGGCGCCCAGCATGCCCGATGGCTGGGGCACGATCAGCTGGGTATCCTGCGGTACGAAGCGCTGTCCGTACCGGGTCGACAGCAGCCGGTAATCGGGCCGTTCCTGTCCTGCCAATGCGTTGAGCGCCAGGTTGGCCACCTTGACGTCGATCCGGTTCACGCCTGGCTTGAGTTGCGCGGTGACGTCCAGCGTGTAGGGCGGACGCCACACCGCCCCTGCGCGCTGGCCGTTGACGAACACCTCGGCCGCCTCGCGTATCGGCCCATCGAGCATGGCGCGCATCCCGGCCGGTACCTTGGGCGCCGTGTCCAGCGGCGTGCCCTCGCCGAAATCGAGCGTCACTGCGCCCAGCAGCTGCCTGGCCGTCAGCGTCACGTCCTTGCTGTACACGGCAATCCCGGAAAAATAGCGCGTGGCCGCATCGTCGGTCCAGGAGCGCAGCGCGGGCATGGCCTGCGGCGCCGGCGCATCCGGGAACCGCACCTGCCAGCCGCTTCCCAGGTCGGCCAGCACAGTGGGGGCGGCTGCCGTGGCAGGAGCAGTGTTCGCGGCAGTGGCGGCGGTGGCGGCATCGCTCAGGATCAGCACGCGCGATTCGTACGGCGCCAGGTCCAGCGCCACCGACGGCAATACCGTCGCGGGGCTGGTCTTGCCGTCATGCGGATTCCACCAGGCGGCCGATTTGCGCACGGCGCCCAGCGTGGCGGTCGTGCGCACCGCGCGGTTGCTGGTGTTGGCGATAAAATAAATGTCGGCATCGAGCAGCGTACGCCGCACGAAGCCGATATCGGCCGCGCCGGCAGCGACCTTGAAGTCCGGCTTTAACGCCAGACCCAGCGCCGCGCCCACGTCCGCATCCTGCGCCACCACGCGCACGGCGCGGTGTGACCGCAGGCGGCTCGATGCAGCGACCACTTGCGCGGTGATGCCCTGCGCATCGCAGTAGCCGGGAGCGAGCGACGGCAGCGTGCCCACGGCAATGATCCTGCCGCCCTGGCGCACGTAGTCGTCCAACTTCGCCAGCACCTCCGGCGCCAGCCGGGTCACATGCGGCATCACCAGCACCGGGTGCAGCAGTCCGTGCGCCACGATCGCATCCGCATCGATGTAATCGAGGTTATGGCCGGCGTCGAGGATCTGCTGCGTCAGTTCCGGCGTCACGTAGTGCTGCATTTTTTCCGACAGCGACACCTTCCCCGGCGTCATGGCCGCATACGCGTCGTCGTTGGGCAGCAGCACCGCCACCTGGTTGTCCGGGTGGCCCTGGCGCATCAGGTAGCTGGTGCGGGTCAGGTACGCATTCACGTCGGGCATCACGTTCCACCATGGCTGATGGTTGTTGAACACGGCCGCCGCGTAAAACGCGTAGCCCGGTTCCGCAACGCCCGGCGGCGTGTATGGCCAGCCGTGGCCGATAAACTGGTTCACGCCCTGCAGCAGCATGCGGTCCGCTTCCACCTTCATGTCCAGCGGCGTGGCGGCAAATGCCGGCGAGTGGAGCCAGGTCCAGGTCTCGGCCGAAATCACGGGGCGGTTGAACAGGTGGCCGGCGGACGTGGCCAGGCGGGTAAACGAAAAGCTGCGGAACTGCGGGCCCTCGCCCTCGGGCAGCGCCACCAGCCGGTTGCTCGACAGCGAGACGGCCGGTTCGCCATAGGTCTGCGAGCGGAAGCGCGTATGGTGCCTGATGGCCCAGTCGTTGACGGGCGTGAGATAGCGCTCGTTTACCAGTTCCGTTTGCGTGAGTACCCAGTCGCGGCGCAGCGCGCCCACATCCGGGCCCACATCCGGGCCCTGCCCGCCGTAGATGACCGGCAGGTGCGGCGTGATGTCGTAGCCGCGGCGGCGCTGGAATTGTTCGACAAAATCGTCGGTCCAGTCGGTGTTGTACACCTCCAGGCTGTCCGAGAACACGGCATACGGCGGCTGGTCGCCAAACGCCTGTAACAGCGGCGTGGCGACCGTGTCGAGATGATGGTCGATGGCCTTGCGGCTCAGGTGATCGAGTACAAACCCTTCGGCGCCAAGCGCCGCGCGCTTGACCTGCTGGCCCGTGCGGCTGGCGATATAAAACGCCATGACGCGCGGCTCCTGGACAGCGGCGACGGCACTGCGGCCCGGCGCCGTGGCTGCCGATACGGGCAATTGCGTCCGTACGAGCGCCGTGGCGTCATAGCTCTTCGCCGTGCCGGGGCCGATAAATGCGGCCAGCAGCTGCTCGCCGCTCATGATGGCCGGCAGCGCGACCGACGACGCGCCGGGCGCCAGCTCCGCCACGTGCACGCGCATGCGGCCCGCCGATTCCGTCACCGGCACGTGCGGCCCGCCATAGGGCCAGCCGCTGCCGCCG
>JBEVMD010000471.1:0-6391 GCA_040508835.1 Duganella sp.
GCCTACGGCCTGCTGCTGCAGGCCTATACCAACGCTTATGCCCCGTTCATGGATTCGGCCGTGCTGATGTTCAGCGTCATTGCCCAGCTGCTGCTGATGGGCAGGCGCTTGCAGACCTGGCAATTCTGGCTGTTCGTCAACACCATTGCCGTGCCGCTGTACGCCAGCCGCGGCCTGTACCTGACCAGCGTGCTGTACGGCGTGTACTGGATCAATGCGCTGGCGTCGTGGTTCTTCTGGCGCCGCAAACTGCAGGCCGCCTGACGCTGCAGCGTGGTTCAGCCGTGCGGCGACCGCTTCTGCTGGATCGCCTGCCGGTAGGCGCTGGGCGTGACCCCCAGCCGTTCGCGGAACGCGGTGGCGAAGTTGCCGGCGTTGTTAAAGCCGATCAGCAGCGCGATGTCCTGGACGTCGATGTCGGTATCCTTGAGCAGTTCTTCGCCGCGCCGGATGCGCGCTTCGCGGATAAACGTAAACACCGTCATGCCGGTCTGCTCGCGGAACACCTGCGACAGCTTTTCGCGGTACGTGCCCACGCTGCGGGCGATTTCCGCCAGCCCCGGCAGCGAAGCCAGGTTGTCGGCGATCAGGCGCTTGACGGCGGCCACGGTCACGGCGTCGGGGTCGCCCGGTGCAGCGGCGGTCTCCGCAGGGGCATCGCTGCCGGCCGTGGGCGAAGTTGCCGCCGCTGCCGTGGCACCCTGCGCGCGCTGGGCCAGGTTCAGGTGCACCTGGATGCGCGCAGCGAGCTCGCCCGGCGAAAACGGCTTGGAGACGTAATCGACGCCGCCGATCGACAGGCCCATGATGCGTTCCTCGTCGGCGTCGGCCCCGCTCAGGAAAATCACGGGAATGTCCGCGGTGACGGGGTTGGCCTTGAGCAGGCGGCAGGCGGTATAGCCGTCCATGTCGGGCATGCGCACGTCGAGCAGAATCAGGTCGGGATGGTTGGCCAGCGCCATCTGGTAGCCCTGCAAGCCGTTGAACGCCACCGACACCTTGTACGGCATCTCGCTCAGCAGGTCGACCAGCAGGCGCTGCTCGAAAGCCGAATCGTCAACGATCAGGATCTTGCTCGTGGAGCTGTCGAGATGCGGCATGGCTCACCCTAATGGTTGGTAATCATTTGATACGGAGTGTTGCGCGTCTGTCGTCATTATGCCTATCTTTTGGAAATTTTTTCGCCGATTTCTACGCCCGCAAAACCTTCCTCACATCTGGCAAAAGCATAGTTTTTTTAGATCATCAATAATTGAATCAAGTGTTGAGCTTGGGCAATTTTTAAGCCCCACAACTCGGAATTTCTTACTTGATGGAGGTTGTAATGAGCACGCGTAAAACTGGCCTGGCCGCCTTGGCCACCGCAGTGGCCACCACCCTGGTCGTCGTGTCGCCGATGGCGGATGCGGCGGTTTATTCGAATGGCAGCAAGACCGCGACGTTCGACGTCACGCTGAAAATTATTGCCGACTGCACCATCGCCACGGCGCCGCTGGACTTCGGCCAGAGCCAGGGCGTGCTGGCGTCCACCGTGTCGGTCAACACCACCCTGAGCGTGACCTGCACCAACACCACGCCGTACAACGTGGGCCTGAACGCGGGCACCGGCACCGGTTCCACGGTGGCTTCGCGCGTGATGAGCGGCACCGGCGCCAACACCGGCACCGTGGCGTTCAACCTGTACCAGACCGCGGGCGCCACCAACTGGGGCAATACCCAGGGCACCGACACCCGTTCCGGCACCGGCACCGGCACCGCGCAGACGCTGACCGTGTACGGCGCGATTCCGCCGCAGGCCACGCCGCAGCCGGACACCTATAAGTCGACCATCACGGCCACGGTGTATTTCTAAACGATGAAAGCAACCACGCGCCTTTGGTGCACGATGTGGTGCGGTATCCTTGCTGTGCTGGGGATGCTGGGGCTGGAAGCGGGCGCTGCAAGTTTGCAGATTTCGCCGGTGATGATTATTTTGCGTGCAGGTCAGGGTGCCACGGGCATCAGCATGCAGAACATGGGTGACACTCCCGTGTATGGCCAGGTCAGGGTATTTTTGTGGGACCAGAACAACACCGAGGATGTGTTGACCCCCACGCAGGAAGTGGTAGCAAGTCCCCCCATATTGCAGATCGGGCCCAAGAGCAGCCAGATCATTCGCCTCGTGCGACGCAGCGAACAACTCCCCAGCCGCGAGTTGAGTTACCGGATACTGATCGATGAAATCCCGCGCGACGGCGAAGGCCCGGCCAGCGGCGTCGACATCCGCCTGCGCTATTCCGTTCCCATGTTTGTCCTGCCAGCCGACGACCGCCTTGCGCCGGCGCTGGCCTGGTCGGTGTACCGCAAGGATGACCAATGGTGGCTGCGCGTGCGCAACAGCGGCACCCAGCGCGCGCAGATCGGCGCGCTGGAACTGCGCAACGCCGCCGGCAAGAATTTCGTGATTGCCGAAGGCCTGTTCGGTTACGTGCTGGCCGGCCGCCTGCGCGAGTGGCGCCTGCCGGTTCCTCCCGGGTCCGACCTCGCCGGCACGCTGGCGGTCAAGGCCAACATCAACGCCAAACCAGCGACTGCCAGCACCGTGGCGCCCCAGGAGTAGCCGCGCCATGTGGCGGCGGCTGCTTTGCTGGACAGTCCTGGCGTGGCTGGCGTGCTGCGCCATGCCCGATACGCGGGCCTGGGCGCAGCCCCCGGTCGCGGCGGCCATGGCCGCCATGGCCGCGCCGGCCTCGGAGGAAGAACTGTTTTTGGAGGTGACTTTGAATGGACAGGAAACCGGCTTGATCCTGCGCTTCACGCGCCAGTCGAATACCGTGCTGGGCAGTTCCGGACTGCGCAGCACGGTGCAGAACCTGCGCGACCTCGAGCTCGACCCGCAGCTGTTCGGCGTGGCGGGACAGGAGGCGTTCAACCTCGACGACATCAAGGGCCTGCGCTACACCTATGACGCGGCCACCCAGACCATCGCCCTGCGCCTGGACGATGCGCTGCGCAAGCCGCTGGCGCTGTCGGCGCGCAGCCTGCGCGATCCGGGCCAGGCCAGCGTCACGCCCGGCGCCGTGTTCAGCTACGACGCCTATGCGCGCCAGGGCGAGGAGCGCTACCTGTCGATCGCCAACGAGCTGCGCTACTTCAACACTAACGGCGTGTTCAGCAGCACCGGCGTGTTCAACGCCAGCAGCGCCAACACCGAGTACGTGCGCCTCGATTCGGCCTGGGTGCATTCCGATCCGCACACGCTGGAAACCTGGCAGGTGGGCGACCTGATCTCGTCGTCGCTGACCTGGACCCGGTCGCTGCGCATGGGCGGCGTGCAATGGCGCAAGAGCTTCGATCTGCGCCCCGATTTATTGACCTTTCCCGTGGCCTCGCTGTCGGGCAGCTCGGTGGTGCCGTCCGCCGTCAGCCTGTACGTGAACGGCGTGCGGCAGATGGAAACGTCGGTGGCGCCGGGGCCGTTCGTGATCAACCAGGTGTCGGGCCTGAGCGGCGCCGGCCAGGCCACGCTGGTCACGCGCGATACGGCCGGGCGCGCCGTCACCACGGTGCTGCCGCTGTACGTGGACACGCGCCTGCTGGCGGCCGGACTCACCGATTACTCGGTCGAGCTCGGCGTGCTGCGGCGCGAATACACGACGCGCTCGTTCAGCTACGACACGTCGCCCGCGCTGAGCGCGTCGATGCGGCGCGGCCTGACCGACCGCCTGACGCTGGAAGCCCATGGCGAGGCGGGCAATGGCGTGGTCAACGGCGGCGTGGGCGCCATGGTGCGGGTGGGGCAGATCGGCGTGTTTACCGGGTCGGTTGCCGGCAGCGCCGGGCGCGGCAACGGCGGCCAGGCCAGCATCGGCTACCAGTACCTGAGCCCGGGCTTCAGCGTGGACATGGAATCGCTGCGCGCCAGCCGCCGGTACAGCGACCTGGCCACGGCCGACAGCGGTGGCGGCGTGCGCGCCAGCAACCGGATCAACGTGAACATGGGCCTGTTCGGCGGCCAGACGCTGGGCGTGTCGCTGATCAGCCAGCGCGCGCCGGTCGTGCCGCCCGCGCGGGTGGCGGCGCTGTCGTACGCGGCCACGCTGACGCCGCGCCTGTACCTGAGCGTGAGCGCCTACCGCGACTTTCGCGACAGCAGCACGCGCGGCCTGTTCTTCAGCCTGAGCGGCTCGTTCGGCGACCGCATCTCGGCCAACGCCAGCCTCGGCCACCAGAACGGCGTGCAATCGAAAAACTTTTCGCTGGCGCGCACGGTCGACTACGGCGGCGGCTTCGGCTGGGGCGTGCAGTCGCTGGAAAACAACGGCGCCACCTTGCGCCAGGCCCAGGGCACTTACCTGGGCAATTACGGCCAGGTGGGGGCGTCGCTGCAGGACAGCGGCGGCCGGCGCGAAACCGCGCTCAGCGCGTCCGGCTCGGTGGTGCTGATGGACGGCAGCGTGCACGCGGCGCGCCAGGTGGGCGCCGGCTTTGCGCTGGTGTCCACCGGCGTGGGCGGCTTGCCGGTGCTGCAGGAAAACCGGCCGATCGGCACCACCAGCAGCAGCGGCTATTTGCTGGTGCCCAACCTGACGCCGTATCTCGCCAACCAGATCTCGATCGACACCAGCAGCCTGCCGCTCGACGCCCGCATCGCGCGCACCTCGCTCAGCGTGGTGCCGGCGCGCCGTTCGGGACTGGTGGCCGCGTTCCCGGTGGAGACCTACGCGGCCGTCAGCGTGATCCTGCACGACGCCGACGGCCAGCCGCTGCCGGCGGGCATCGAAGTGCTGCACGTGGAAAGCGGCGCCACCACGCTGGTGGGCTTCGACGGCCTGGCCTTCATCGACAACCTGGCCGCGCTCAACCATGTCCAGGCCACCGTGGCGGGACGCCGCTGTGTGGCCGAATTTAACTTCGTACAGGAAAAGGGGAATGCCATGCCTACCATCGGACCGGTCGTCTGCCGGAGCGTGCAGTGATGGCGCGCCGCTGGTTGAGGTTGCTGCCGGTGCTGCTGGCGCTATGGCTGGCGCTGTGCTGCGGCCAAGCGCGCGCCGATAACTGCACCATCACGCCGGTCAATCTCGTGTTCCCCAGCGTCAGCTCCATCAGCACCGGGCCCGTGTACGCTTCATCGACCTTCAAGGTCACCTGCAACTGGACCGACATCCTGACCGGCCTGCTCACGCCCAACGTGGTCGTGTGCCTGAACCTGGGCGCGGGCAGCGGCAACGCGTCCACCACGGTCACGGCGCCGCGCCAGCTGGCCAGCGGCGGCCTGCGCATCAACTACAACCTGTACACGGACGCCACCTATGCGCCCGCCAAGATCTGGGGCGGGTGGACCGGCACGTCCACGGCAAGCAACGGTATCGTGTTTACCATGACCAAGAGCGGCGGGGTGGGCAGCCTCGACCAGTTCATTACCCTTTACGGCAAGCTGGAAGCGGACGCCAACCTGTCCGGCCTGTCGGTCGGCCCGGACAACCTCACGTTCGCGTCCACGTTCGGCGCCGGCAGCGCCGTGATGAACTACCAATTCTCATTGCTGGGTTTGCTTGGCTGCGCAGCCCCGCAAACAGTGCCGATCGCGTTTGCCGTGCAGGCGCCCGTGATCAACGACTGCACGATCAACGTGGGCAACCTGGCGTTTCCCAATGCCAGCCTGCTGACGGGTGCCGTGCGCACCACGTCCAGCCTGTCCGTGACCTGCAGCAAGAACACCGCGTATCGCGTCACCTTCAATGCCGGCACGTATGGCGCCAGCACGACCGCGCGCCGCATGCGCAATGTCGGCAACGCGGAGACGGTCAACTATCAGATTTCCAATACGCTCGACGGGATCAGCTGGGGCGACGGCAACGGCGGCACGACGGCCGTGACGGGCAATGGCACGGGCATGGCGCAGGCGTTCACGCTGTTCGGGATGGTGCCGGCGCAGGCAACGCCGTCGCCGGGAGACTACAAGGATGTGGTGACGGCCACGGTGTCGTTCTAGGCTCGTCGAACAGCCGGCTGCGCGGCGGGCGGGCTGCCTTGGCACGCCGGCGCCGGGCAGGACGACACCAGGCCGCCGCGGCGGCGCAACGCGCCTTGCGGCGGGTTCAGAAGTAGACGGTCCAGTCCTGGGCGCTGGCGGCGGGGACGATGGCGGCCGCGGTGGCCGAAGTGGCTGCCGGCGCTTCCCGGGTGACCAGGTGCGGCGCGTTGAGCTGGCAGGCGATGGCCGGGGCGGCGGTCTTGCTGTCGGCCTGCACGGTGCAGGCGTCGGTGACGATGAACGACACTTGCATCGAAGCGGATTTAGCGCCGGCGTTTGCCAGCAGTGGCAGCGAGATCAGGGCCAGGCTAAGTGCTTTAACAAGAAGTTTCATTTTTTATCAAATAGTCGCGTCAGCATCAATCGGAATCG
>JBEVMD010000549.1:0-9792 GCA_040508835.1 Duganella sp.
GATCCCCAGATGATCGGCCGCCAGGTCGCGCTGCCCGCCAAAGCGCGCCAGCACCGCAGCCGCCGATTCCCGGCTTGGCCCGGCAGCGGCATTGGCAGGGGCTGCACCACGCGCCAGCTCCGGCGCCACCGACAGCATGAAGCCGGGCGTCAGCGCCTGCAGCGGTTCGGCCGCCAGGAACAGCGCCAGGCGCTCGGCGACATTGCGCAGCTCGCGCACATTGCCCGGCCACGCGTACCCTTGCAGCAGCGGCGCGCACGCGGCCATCTCCGCATGCAGGTTGGGATGCGGGCGCGCTCCCAGCGACGCCAGTGCGGTCTTGAGCGACCATTCGGCCAGCTTTGTGATGTCGGCGGGCCGCGCCCGCAGCGGCGGCAGCGACAGGCGCAACACGGCCAGCCGGTAATACAGGTCGGCGCGGAAGCGGCCGTCGCGCACGCGCTGCTCCAGGTCGCAGTGGGTGGCGCTGATGATACGCACGTCGACCGGGATCGGCCGGGTGCCGCCCACCCGCACCACCTCGCGCTCTTCCAGCACCCGCAGCAGGCGCGTTTGCAGCGCCAGCGGCATTTCGCCGATCTCGTCGAGGAACAGCGTGCCGTGGTTGGCCGCCTCGAACAAACCGGCGTGCCCGCCGCGCCGCGCGCCCGTGAACGCACCGTCCTCGTGGCCGAACAGTTCCGACTCCAGCAGCGATTCGGCGATGGCGCCGCAGTTGACCGCCACGAACGGCCGGTTCAATCCCAGGCTGCGCGGCCCCTCGCGGTGGATTGCCTGCGCGGCGAGCTCCTTGCCGCTGCCCGTCTCGCCCTGGATCAGCACCGTGGCCGGCGATTTCGCGTACAGCACCACCGACTGCCGCACCGCTTCCATCGCCGGCGAATCCCCGCGCAGGTCGGTGATGCCGTGGCGCGCGCGCCGGGTGTCCGCGGCGACGGCGTCCGCACCGCGCGTGCGGCCGCGGCTCGCTTCGAGCTGGGTCAGGCGCGCCAGTTCCAGCGCATCGTCGAACGCGTGGCGCACCGACGCCGCCGAATACACGAACACCCCCGTCAGCCCCGCTTCCTCGGCCAGGTCGGTGATGCGCCCCGCACCCACGATGGCTTTAATTCCTGCCGCTTTCAGATCGTTGACCTGGTCGCGCGCATCTTCCTCGGTCACATAGGTGCGCTGCGCAACGTCGATGTCGAAGGTGGCGGCGAATTCCGCCAGCTCCCCCAGCTTTTCCTGATAGGTGACGATGCCGATGCGGGGCGACACCCGCCGCGCGCGCGCCAGCGCCTGCAGCACGTCGAAACCGCTGAAACGGGCCACGACCACCGGCACCGACAGCCGGCTTTTCAGGTACGCGGCGTTGGAGCCCGCCGCGATCACGGCGTCGCAGCGCTCGGCGACCATCCGTTCGCGGATGTGGCGCACGGCGTCGTCGAAACCGAGGTGGATCTGCTCGATGGTGGCGCGGTGGTCGTATTCGAGCGTGATGTGGCGGAACAGGTCGGACAGGCGCGAGACGGAGACGGTCCAGATGACCGGCTTGTAGTCGGCGTCGAAGGGCAGAGGAGTGGAATAGCGCATGTTTCAATTGTAATGCATCGTTTCATGTGTTTCACAATGAAACGTCGGTGAAACGCTGCTTTTATGTAAGTCCTTGATTTATCGGGTGGCGTGGCATGGCACGCCGTTTGCAATGCAAGATAAATTCAACGCAATATTGAAAGGTCATCCATGAATCAACAGTCAGCCGGCGCCCGATTCCGGCAAGCCGTCCAGGAAGAATCCCCGTTGCAGGTCGTCGGCGCCATCAATGCCAACCATGCGCTGCTGGCCCGGCGCGCCGGCTTCAAGGCGATCTACCTGTCCGGCGGCGGCGTGGCGGCCGGGTCGCTCGGCCTGCCCGACCTGGGCATCTCCAATCTGGACGACGTGCTCACCGACGTGCGCCGCATTACCGACGTCTGCGACCTGCCGCTGCTGGTGGACGCCGATACCGGTTTCGGCGCCTCCGCTTTCAATGTCGCGCGCACCGTCAAGTCGATGATCAAGTCCGGCGCGGCCGCCATGCACATCGAAGACCAGGTGGGCGCCAAGCGCTGCGGCCACCGGCCCGGCAAGGAGATCGTCTCGAAGCAGGAAATGGTCGACCGCATCAGCGCCGCCGTCGATGCGCGCACCGACGACCAGTTCGTGATCATGGCCCGCACCGACGCCCTGGCCGTCGAGGGGCTGGACGCGGCCATCGAGCGCGCCGTGGCGTGCGTGGAGGCGGGCGCCGACATGATCTTCCCCGAAGCGATGATCAGCCTCGATATGTATAAACAGTTTGCCGCTGCCGTCAAAGTGCCGGTACTGGCCAATATCACCGAATTTGGCGCCACGCCGCTGTTTACGGTGGACGAGTTGCGCGGCGCCGACGTGGGACTGGTGCTGTATCCGCTGTCCGCGTTCCGCGCCATGAACAAGGCGGCCGAAAACGTGTACGGCGCGATCCGCCGCGACGGCACCCAGCAGAATGTGCTCGATACCATGCAAACGCGCGCGGAGCTCTATGAGCGCATCAATTACCATAGCTTCGAAGAGAAGCTCGATGCGCTGTTTGCAACGCAAAATATCGCCCGTAAAAATAACCAGTAACGATGTTGTTCCCGCGTGCGCGGGAATGACGGATCTGAGGAGACCACTGTGACCGAAGCTACCTTTAAACCGAAAAAATCCGTCGCCCTGTCCGGCGTGGCTGCGGGGAACACCGCGCTATGCTCGGTCGGCAAAACCGGCAACGACCTGCATTACCGCGGCTACGACATCCTGGACCTGGCCACCACCAGCGAGTTCGAGGAAATCGCCTACCTGCTGGTGCATGGCAAACTGCCCAACGATGGCGAGCTGCGCGGCTACAAGGCCAAACTGCGCTCGCTGCGCGGCCTGCCGCAGGCCGTGAAGTCGGCGCTGGAAGCGCTGCCGGCGTCCGCCCATCCGATGGACGTGATGCGCACCGGCGTGTCGGTGCTGGGCTGCGTGCTGCCGGAAAAGGACGACCACAACGTGCCGGGCGCGCGCGACATCGCCGACCGCCTGATGGCGTCTTTTGGCTCCATGCTGCTGTACTGGTACCACTACAGCCATAACGGCAAGCGCATCGAGGTGAAAACCGACGACGATTCCATCGGCGGCCACTTCCTGCACCTGCTGCACGGCTTCAAGCCGTCCGACAGCTGGGTGCAGGCCATGCACACGTCGCTGATCCTGTATGCGGAACACGAATTCAATGCGTCCACCTTTGCCGGCCGCGTGATCGCGGGTACCGGTTCCGACATCCATTCGGCCATCACCGGCGCCATCGGCGCGCTGCGCGGTCCCAAGCACGGCGGCGCCAACGAGTTCGCGTTCGAGATCCAGAAGCGCTACGAAAATCCCGACGAAGCGGAAGCCGACATCCGCAACCGGGTAGCCAACAAGGAAGTGGTGATCGGCTTCGGCCACCCCGTGTACACGATTTCCGATCCGCGCAATGTGGTGATCAAGGACGTGGCGCGCAAGCTGTCGGAGGAAGGCGGCTCGCTGAAGATGTTCGACATTGCCGAACGCCTGGAGACCGTGATGTGGGATATCAAGAAGATGTTCCCCAACCTGGACTGGTTCTCGGCCGTGTCGTACCACATGATGGGCGTGCCCACCGCCATGTTCACGCCGCTGTTCGTGATTGCGCGCACGTCCGGCTGGGCCGCGCACGTGATCGAGCAGCGTATCGACAACAAGATCATCCGCCCTAGCGCCAACTATGTGGGCCCCGAAGACCTGGCTTTCGTACCGATCAAAGACAGAACGTAAATGAACACCTTATTTCGCAAGCCCCTGCCGGGCACCCGGTTAGACTACTTCGACGCGCGCGAAGCCGTCGATGCCATCTCGCCCGGCGCCTGGTCCGAACTGCCGTACACCTCGCGCGTGCTGGCCGAAAACCTGGTGCGCCGCTGCGACCCGGCCACGCTCGACGCTTCGCTGTCGCAGCTGATCGAGCGCCGCCGCGACCTCGATTTCCCCTGGTTCCCCGCGCGCGTGGTGTGCCACGATATCCTCGGCCAGACCGCGCTGGTGGACCTGGCCGGCCTGCGCGACGCCATCGCCCTGCAGGGCGGCGACCCGGCGCTGGTCAACCCGGTGGTGCCCACGCAGCTGGTGGTGGACCATTCGCTGGCCGTGGAATGCGGCGGTTTCGATCCCGACGCCTTCGCCAAAAACCGCGCCATCGAGGACCGCCGCAACGAGGACCGCTTCGATTTCATCGAGTGGACCAAGAAGGCGTTCAAGAATGTGGACGTGATCCCGCCCGGGAACGGCATCCTGCACCAGATTAACCTCGAACGCATGTCGCCCGTGATCCAGGCGCAGGACGGCGTGGCCTTTCCCGATACGCTGGTCGGCACCGACTCGCACACGCCCATGGTCGATGCGCTGGGCGTGATCGCCATCGGCGTGGGCGGGCTGGAAGCGGAAAGCGTGATGCTGGGCCGCGCGTCGTGGATGCGGCTGCCCGACATCATCGGCGTGGAGCTGACCGGCAAGCCCGGGGAAGGCATCACCGCCACCGACACCGTGCTGGCGCTCACCGAATTTTTGCGCCAGCAAAAAGTGGTGTCGTCGTACCTGGAGTTTTACGGCGCGGGCGCCGCCCATCTGACCCTGGGCGACCGCGCCACCATCTCCAACATGGCGCCCGAATACGGCTCCACGGCCGCCATGTTCTACATCGACGAGCAGACCATCAGGTACCTGCGCCTGACGGGACGCGACGAGGACACCGCGCAACTGGTGGAAACCTATGCGAAGCAAGCCGGCCTGTGGGCCGATGCGCTCGCCACCGCACGGTACGAGCGCGTGCTGACCTTCGATCTGTCGTCGGTGGTGCGCAATATCGCCGGCCCGTCGAATCCGCACAGCCGCGTGCCCACGTCCGAGCTGGCCGCGCGCGGCATCAGCGGTAACAGCGGCGGCATGGTGGACGACGCGTCCGGCAAGATGCCCGACGGCGCCTGCATCATCGCGGCCATTACCAGCTGCACCAACACCAACAACCCGCGCAACATGATCGCTGCCGGCCTGCTGGCCCGGAATGCCAACGCACGGGGACTCACCCGCAAACCATGGGTGAAATCGTCGCTGGCGCCAGGCTCCAAGACCGTTACCCTGTACCTGGAAGAAGCGGGCCTGATGACGGAGCTGGAACAACTGGGCTTCGGCGTGGTGGCTTATGCCTGCACGTCGTGCAACGGCATGTCCGGCGCGCTCGATCCCGTGATCCAGCAGGAAGTGGTCGAGCGCGACCTGTATGCCACCGCCGTCCTGTCGGGCAACCGCAATTTCGACGGCCGCATCCACCCGTACGCCAAGCAGGCGTTCCTGGCGTCGCCGCCGCTGGTGGTGGCGTACGCGATTGCCGGCACCATCCGCTTCGATATCGAAAAAGACGTATTGGGCATCGATGCCGACGGCGCACCCGTCAGGCTGGCGGACATCTGGCCGTCGGACGCGGAAATCGACGCCATCGTCGCGGCCAGCGTCAAGCCCGAGCAGTTCCGCAAGGTGTATATCCCGATGTTCGCGCGCGAGATGGACGATGGCGTGACGGTGAGCCCCCTGTACGACTGGCGCCCGCACACCACATACATCCGCCGCCCGCCGTACTGGGAGGGCGCGCTGGCGGGCGAGCGTTCGCTGTCGGGCATGCGGCCGCTGGCGCTGCTGGGCGATAACATCACCACCGATCACCTGTCGCCGTCCAACGCCATCATGGCCGACAGCGCGGCCGGCGAGTACCTGGCCAAAATGGGACTTCCGGAGGAGGACTTCAATTCCTACGCCACCCACCGGGGCGATCATCTCACCGCGCAGCGCGCCACCTTTGCCAACCCCACGCTCAAGAACGAGATGGTGCGCGGGGCCGACGGCAAGGTGGTGGCGGGCTCGCTGGCGCGGGTGGAACCGGAAGGGGAAGTCACCCGCATGTGGGAGGCCATCGAAACCTACATGGAGCGCAAGCAGCCGCTGATCGTGATCGCCGGCGCCGACTACGGCCAGGGCTCGTCGCGCGACTGGGCCGCCAAGGGCGTGCGGCTGGCCGGCGTGGAGGCCATCGCCGCCGAGGGTTTCGAGCGCATCCACCGCACCAACCTGGTGGGCATGGGCGTGCTGCCGCTGGAATTCACGCCCGGCGTCAATCGCCTGATGCTGGAACTCAATGGCACCGAGACCTTTGACGTGATCGGCGAGCGCACGCCGCGCGCCATGCTCACGCTGGTGATCCGGCGCCGCACCGGCGAGCGGGTGGAGGTGCCCGTGATCTGCCGGCTCGATACGGCCGAAGAAGTATCGATCTACGAAGCGGGCGGCGTGCTGCAGCGCTTCGCCCAGGACTTCCTGCAAACCTACAAGGCGGCATGATGACGCAGCAGACCAGAATCCCCGCCACCTATATGCGTGGCGGCACCAGCAAGGGTGTGTTTTTCCGGCTGCAGGACCTGCCGCCGGCCGCGCAAACCCCGGGCGCCGCGCGCGACGCGCTGCTGCTGCGCGTGATCGGCAGCCCCGACCCCTACGGCAAACAGATCGACGGCATGGGCAACGGCACGTCCAGCACCAGCAAGGCCGTGATTCTGTCCGCCAGCGACAGGCCCGATCATGACGTCGACTACCTGTTCGGCCAGGTGGCCATCGACAAGCCGTTCGTGGACTGGAGCGGCAACTGCGGCAACCTGTCGGCCGCCGTGGGCGCGTTTGCGATTTCGGCAGGCCTGGTGGCCCCGGCGCGCATCCCGCGCGATGGCGTGGCCGTGGTGCGCATCTGGCAGGCCAATATCGCCAGGACCATCGTCGCCCATATCCCGATGACGGACGGCCAGGTGCAGGAGACGGGCGACTTCGAACTCGATGGCGTCACGTTCCCGGCCGCCGAAGTCATACTGGAATTTCTCGATCCGGCGGCCGACGAGGAGGGCGATGGCGCCAGCGGTGCGATGTTCCCCACCGGCCGGCTGGTCGACGATCTGGACGTGCCGGGCGTGGGCACGCTGCGCGCCACCATGATCAACGCCGGCATTCCCACCATTTTCATCGAAGCGCAAGCGGTGGGTTACACGGGCACGGAGCTGCAGGAGGCGATCAACAGCGATGCCAGGGCGCTGGCCATGTTCGAAACCATCCGCGCCCACGGTGCGCTGCGCATGGGACTGATCCAGGACCTGAACCAGGCGGCAGGGCGCCAGCACACGCCCAAGGTGGCGTTCGTGGCGCCGCCGGCGTCGTACACGGCGTCCAGCGGCAAGCAGGTGGCAGCGCACGACATCGACCTGCTGGTGCGCGCGCTCTCGATGGGCAAGCTGCACCACGCCATGATGGGCACCGCTGCCGTGGCCATCGGCACGGCCGCCGCGATTCCCGGCACGCTGGTGAACCTGGCCGCTGGCGGGGGAGAACGCGCAGCGGTACGCTTCGGCCACCCATCGGGCACGTTGCGGGTGGGCGCGCAGGCAGTGCAGAACAACGGCGCCTGGACGGTCGTCAAGGCGGTCATGAGCCGCAGCGCACGCGTATTGATGGAAGGCTGGGTGCGCGTGTCACCACGCGTGTAAGCCAGCGGTAAGTCTCGCAGCTTATTGTGGACCCAAGCTCAAACTAAAAGAGCAGGTTCCTCAATAAACGGAGACAGAAAATGCATGACGATTTGGTTCAAAAGATCAAACGCGACCCCAATTACCATAAACTGGTCAAGGCGCGCACCCGGTTCGGCTGGATACTCACCGCGATGATGATGGTGGTCTATTACGGCTACATTCTGCTTATCGCCTTCGATAAGGAACTGCTGGCTGCCAAAACCGGCGACGGCGTCATGACCTGGGGCATGCCGATCGGCCTGTTCGTGATCGTGTTCACCGTGATCATCACCGGCATCTACGTGCGTCGCGCCAACCGCGAATACGACGACCTCACGCAAGCCATCCACGACCGGGTGAAAGCATGAGCGCCTCCAACCGCCAACTGGCGGTCGTCGCTTCCGCCCTGATCGGCGCTGCCGTCAGCGGCGCAGTGTATGCGGCAGGCGCCGACCTGGGCCAGGCTACCAAGCAGGCCACCAACTGGACCGCGATCGGCATGTTTGGCGCCTTTGTCCTGTTTACGCTGTGGATCACCAAGTGGGCCGCCGCCAAAACCAAATCGGCCGCCGACTTCTACACGGCCGGTGGCGGCATCACGGGCTTCCAGAACGGCCTGGCCATCGCCGGCGACTTCATGTCCGCCGCATCGTTCCTCGGTATTTCGGCCGCCGTGTTCCTGAACGGTTACGATGGCCTGATCTACGCCATCGGATTCCTGGTCGGCTGGCCTGTCATCACGTTCCTGATGGCCGAGCGCCTGCGCAACCTGGGGCGCTTCACATTTGCCGACGTTGCCGCCTACCGCTTCGCGCAAAAACCGATCCGCATCTTTGCCGCTTCCGGCACGCTGGTGGTGGTGGCGTTTTACCTGATCGCGCAGATGGTCGGCGCGGGCCAGCTGATCAAGCTGCTGTTCGGCCTCGAATACTGGATCGCGGTCGTCATCGTGGGCACGTTGATGATGATTTACGTGCTGTTCGGCGGCATGACTGCCACGACCTGGGTACAGATCATCAAGGCGGTGATGCTGCTCGGCGGCGCCAGCTTCATGGCGTTCGCGGTGCTGGCGCAGTTCAGCTTTAGCCCCGAAAAACTGTTTGCCAAGGCAGTGGAAGTCCATGCCAATAAAGACGCCATCATGGGTCCGGGCACCTTCATCAAGGATCCGATTTCGGCGATCTCGTTCGGCATGGCGCTGATGTTCGGCACCGCCGGCCTGCCGCACATCCTGATGCGCTTCTTCACCGTGCCCAATGCGAAAGAAGCACGCAAGTCGGTATTGTGGGCCACCACCTGGATCGGTTACTTCTACATCCTCACCTTCATCATCGGTTTCGGCGCCATCGTTTTGGTGGGCACCAACCCGGACTTCAAGGACGCTGCCGGCAAGCTCCTGGGCGGTAATAACATGGCGGCGGTGCACCTGGCCAAGGCCGTGGGCGGCGACGTGTTCCTCGGCTTTATTTCGGCCGTGGCCTTTGCCACCATCCTGGCCGTGGTGGCGGGTCTGACCCTGTCCGGCGCATCGGCGGTATCGCATGACATCTATGCGACCGTGATCAAGCAGGGCAAGGCCACCGGCGCCGACGAACTGCGCGTGTCGAAAATCACCACCATCGCCCTCGGTATCGTGGCCGTGGTGCTGGGCATCGTGTTCGAGAAGCAGAACATCGCGTTCATGGTGTCGCTGGCGTTTGCGATCGCCGCCTCCGCCAACTTCCCGGTGCTGTTCATGTCGGTGCTGTGGAAAGACTGCACCACGCGCGGCGCGGTCATCGGCGGCTTTCTCGGGCTCGCCTCGTCGGTGGTGCTGACCGTGGTGTCGCCGGCCGTTTGGGAAGCGACGCTGGGCAACCCCAAGGGCTCCGCGCTGTTCCCTTACCAGTCGCCGGCGCTGTTCTCCATGACCATCGGCTTTGTCGGGATCTGGCTTTTCTCCATTCTCGACAAGAGCCCGCGCGCCACCAAGGACCGGGCAGGGTTCCTCGCGCAGCAGGTGCGTTCGGAGACGGGCATCGGCGCGGAGGGTGCTTCCGGGCATTGAGGTCGATCGACGCCCGCGGCCATGCCCAATGCCTTCGACTTTTCGGCCTCGCCCTTCGACTGCCTGGATGACGCCGAGCAGAAGATAGTCCGGGACAGCGTC